>JBEIKS010000247.1:0-4080 GCA_040379625.1 Burkholderiaceae bacterium | reverse complement strand
TCCTCTGGGCTTGATTGCGGCTTCTTTCGACGAGCGCGCATTCGCTTGAATGCGGCAATGGCATTTACTGGATCCAGATCCCACTGGTTTATTATGAATGTGTCAGGGTCGATGGCTTCTATGCCGTACTCCGCCAGGGCCGAATTCGGGAAGTCTTTCAGGTTGGACGTGACGATGCAGTCGGCGTGGCCAGCTATTGCGGCTGCCAGTACATGAGCATCATTTGGATCAGGCAATTTAATTCCGCAGACCAGCGACGACCAAGCCGCCTCTGAAACTTCCCAATCCGGTATGGCGTTTCGCATGTTGTCTCGCCGGGTTCCGAGTTTTCCGGTTAGGTCAGGGCGCTGCTTTTCCAGAGAGCGGATCCACTCGTCTTCAATTTTGGCTGACCACTTGGCGGCATAAAATCCTGCTGTGGCCAAGCTCATCAAGGCATCCGTCATTGCCAATGGATACAACACGCACGCATCCAAGAGCGCCGTATAGCGGGCGTGCCCGGCCATTAGTAATCCAGCCCCAACTCTCTGGCGTTTTCGGCCAACCGGTCCAGGGCCTTGGCTTGCTGGGCTCGCATTTTTTGTGCGTATTCCAGCAGGTCTTCCAAGGCGATGCGGCGATGCGATCCGACTTTACGGTGAGGCAGGCGGCCAGACTCCAATTCCTTGATCACAAAAGGGCGCGACACATTCAGAAAATTGGCCGCTTCTACCGTCGTAAACTCTTGCTCGGTCGGTATTAATACAACCGGGCGCCCCTCACTCATCGCCCCCAGCAGTTGTCCTATCAGCTTAAGGGCAGCCGGTGGAACCTCTACGGTTGGGTGCTCTCCAGTGTCGGTGGTCAGCGTGATGACAGCAGCGCGAGAATGATCCAGAGAGGCCATGATGCACCGCTGGGCGATGCGCACCATTTCTTTGTCTTTTGCATTCAGCGGTGGAGGTGAAACCTCCCGAATACGATCAATCGCACGCATTTCTTTATCCTGTCGTGTCGGCATGGCACAACAATGCCCAACCCAATGCAGCATATCATAGCAAATGCAATAAATGCAGGGAATGAAGCAAATGTTATCGTCCGCAGGCGCAGTTTGGTGAATACAGTCCACAGCCACCCAATGAAAGGCGGAGATTATTCTAAATTTCGGGCGCAGCGGTTTTTTAAGCCACAGCTACCCCGTGTTTTATCCCCTGAAGTTGGTAACTTTTGGTTTGGGGTGTGTTCTCAATTAGTGTGCTTGGTTTCCTTCTTGGTTAGCTCGCAAGCACCGCATGTCTGCCTATTCTGAATCTGCTTTCGACATCTCATCTACTGATGTTTCATTCGCTGATATTTCCTCAAGCGAGGCTGGCCTGCGCCCTCTTTACATGGGCGAGCTGCCGGAGTTTTATGTGGTGGAAGAGGGCGACACGCTGTGGGGCATCTCGTACTTTTTCAACATTGAAATGGAGGTGCTGGCGGAGTTGAACCACTTGTCTGAGTCAGACATTCACCGCCTGGGCGTGGGGCAAAAAATACGGCTGCAAGGCGAACCCGCACAAGCCAATTTAAGCATGCAAATACGCTTGTTAGATGCCGTGGGCATGCCCATCAAGCGGCCGAGGGTGTTCGTATACGCGGATGGCGAATGGGCGCAGTACACCGGCGATGCGGATGGCTATTTACCGCCGTTGGTGATTGAGAAACCGCACTACGGTTTGCACATTGATTTTTACAACATTGCAGGAAAGTGGGAAACGGTACACCAAAGCGAAGCCCTTCCTTGGGGCGTGTTTGACCTCACCTTGTTTTCTGGCGATGTGCTGGTGGAAGTGCCTTTGTTGCCGCTGGCCGGCGTTCAGCAAAATACCTCAGCCGCAGTCAAAGCCCACATTCAAAACCATCAGAAGCAAGAAGCCGCACAAGTAAAACAAGAAACACCAGCGCTAAAAAGCAAACATGCCGAGGCACCAGCACCGAAACCGCAAACACCTGTGCGTGTGGACACGCGCGTTGAACACGGCAAACCCACCGTGGACATTGCCTTTAAAAATGTGGAAGGCGGTTTGGCCTTGTACGGCCCTTACAACGAGGCTTACCGCCCGCTGATATTGGAAGCCGCAAAGAAACACAAGCTTGCACCCTGGCTGGTGGCTGCGCTGATACAAGTGGAATGCCACAAGACAATGAAGCAGGTTTCCTCGACATTAAAAAACGGGCAGGAAAAAACCTCGCGCATGGAGCAGTGGGACAACTTGTGCGACAAGCTAAAAAGCGACGCTGCCCAGGGCCTGTGCCAGTGTATGGGCCCGGCCTGGATGGACATCGCCATGAACCCCAACAGCGCGTTGTACGCCAAATTATTGCAGATGTATCAAATCAAAGGCCTGCAGTTGGGGTTTCGAAAGCAGGGTGGGCCGGGCGCCGGTCAAATAACACAGAACAAGCGCGAGTCCACAGACGGAAACAAATACTTGTTCAGTGAAAACGGAAAAGAAATTCCCAGGAAGGAGTTGCTGGACTTAAGGAAGGACGAAGCGCTTTCCATTGATGGTGGTTGCATTTATGGCTTGAACCTTCTGACAAATGCACTGAAGAATGATGCCGATTTTAAAAAGCGTTATGACGGTTTGAATGAACATGAAAAGCACATGGTGCATTACTCGTTTCATAACCAAGGGCCACAAGCAGCGGTGTTTCTGAAAACCGCATGGCGGTGGGTGGATTGGAACGAGCGGCGTATTAAAAGTGAAGGTAAAAATGTAAGCGCGGGGCATATTTTTGAAAAGCTCTGCGCCATGGGGCAATACAAAGAGACGCCCACACTGTTGGTGACGAAGATTTTAAGTGTGCTGTTCACCCCGGAAATCTTTACGCACGACCCAGATAAATATCCAAAGAGCACACCTGCGAATTTGCTGCGCAAGTTGTGGGATGGCGTGGCGGTGACGGACGCGGAACAAGGATATGGCAAGCAAGTTGATGCTGCGGCCTTGTTGGAAGAGATTGCCAAAAGGCCAGTGATGCCGGCGGTGAAGGAGGGGTTGGGGGTTCAGAGTGTGCAAAGCGTTCGGGCTGTTCAGGATGTGAAAGTGCCGCAGGTGGAGCAGGGTGCGCAGGCAACGAATATTTTTGTAGGGCTAAAACAGCGCTTTGCTGCGTGGTGGAGTGCAGATGTATCTGCAGTTAAACCTGGCGAAAAGAAAGCGGTTGAAAGCGCAAAGCCGGTGGCCGTAGTAGAACAGAAAAAGCCTGTGGCTGAAAAGCAAACAAGTCAAAAAACAGAACCTGTAAAAACGGTTGCTGAGAAGCCGATTGCGGATAAATCAAGCATTAAGAAACCTACGCCTGAAGCAGAGAAAAAAGTGTCTGCACCCAAGTCAGTGGGTAACGATCCGTGGTCAGACAAGCCTTTCTGTATGCCGCTAGATGTGATGGAGATCCGAAAGAGAGACGAAAAAGGTAACGTAAAGCCCATTATGAAGGCGGCGTGGGGTTGGTACAGGGAAGAGGGTAATCCGCGGTCGCCAAAAGAGCACAGAGGTGTCGATTTCATAGCGATGCCTGGAATGCCGGTTTTCAACGTATTTGATGGTGAGTTTTTGGAAATACGAACTCAGCGGAATACCAATAAAGAGATTGTTGGATTCGGACACTATGTCGTTATTGAGCATCAAACCAAGGATGTTCCAAGCCAACAAAGGAAGTACCTCGAAGCCCTTGGAATTATGAGTTTTCAAACGCTGTATGCACACCTGACCGCTCCGAGTGAATATTTGAAAAGTCAGAAACCAAAAAAACATTTTTTTATAAAAGCGGGTGAATTGATTGGTACCTCTGGGACCTCAGGCAATGCAAAAAGTATGGATAGGATTGAAACAGGCGCGCATTTGCATTTTGAGGCAAGAAGAAGTGGGGACCCCCTCAGCTCATTTGATCCCCTTCCGCTTTTTAGGCCTCTTTTAGTTAAGGATGCGTGTTTAATTTATCGGAATAAGCACCTTGAAAATCCTTTGCAGCACAAGGCTTTCAAATGTGAAAAACGTGGCTGTCAAGGTTGTGAAATTGTGATGTTCGAAGAATGTAAGAAACCGCCTCCCG
>JBEIKS010000246.1:0-4085 GCA_040379625.1 Burkholderiaceae bacterium | reverse complement strand
TGCGCCCCACTTCGAATTCCGTTTTCCGCTGATTGGCGACCTGCAGAACCGCGGCATCGAACTCACCTTGAGAAATGCACTGGAACCCTGGCATGTCATGGGAGAAGAAGGTGCGGCCGGCGGCACGGTTCGTTACGTGGATTCGTCGCTGGAACGGCTGGAAACGCACGTCAGCGGCTTCAATGCAGAACGCTACCGCTTGTTGTGCAATGGCGAAGCCATACCCCTTCAGCCCACGGGGCGTGTGGGTGAATTTGCCGCCGGAGTGCGTTACCGGGCGTGGCAACCCGCCTCCGGGCTGCACCCCACCATTGGCGTGGATTCCCCCTTGGTGTTTGACCTGCTTGACACTTGGTCTAACCGCAGTCTGGGTGGCTGCCAGTACCATGTGGCCCATCCGGGTGGTCGCAACTATGACACCTTTCCTATCAATAGCTTCGAGGCTGAGAGCCGGCGACTGGCCCGTTTCTTCCGCATGGGGCACACAGCAGGTACACTACGCGGCAATACCTTACAGAAATCGTTGGAACATCCCTTTACACTGGATCTAAGACGATCGGCGTTACCATAAAGCACAGGAGTCAGTTTGAGCGTAGTTCCCACCAACCCCCCCTTGGACGCGTATGCCTTGGTGGCTTCGCTGTCCGCGGGCGGGTATGAAGACATCTACGACGAAGTCTCGCCCAACGGGCGCCTGAAACCGGTCTACAGCGGCTTCATGTCTGCATTGGGCACCCATACATCAGCGCAAGAAATGGAAGCCCGGCAGCAGGCGCTGTCGAAAACCATACTGAGCAACGGCATCACCTACAATGTGTACGCTGATGCAAAGTCTGGCCCTTCAAGACCTTGGTCACTGGATTTGCTGCCGCTCATCATCACGCCCGAGGAATGGCAAAAAATTTCCGTGGGCGTGGAAGAGCGCGCCCGTCTGCTCAACCTGATGATGGCCGACATTTATGGCGACCAGCGCCTGCTCAAGGAAGGTCTGGTGCCTCCGGCCCTGATCTACGGCGATGCAGGTTATCTCAGACCCATGAAGGGACACAAACCGCCGCGAGACATCTGGCTGCATTTGCTGGCCCTTGACATGGGGCGCTCTGCAGATGGCCGCTGGTGGGTGGTGAACCACCGCACGCAAGCACCCTCGGGTCTGGGCTACGTACTGGAAAACCGCCTGACGGTGTCACGGTCGTTTCCCGAAGCATTCCGCTCCTTAAAGGTGCAGCACATCGCCACGTTTTACAAACAGTGGATGGAGTCTGTCCGGCAACTCAGCGAAGTCGGTGAAGGCGCCCGCATTGCCCTGCTCACCCCCGGCCCCTACAACGAAACCTATTTTGAACACGTTTATTTGGCGCGCTACCTCGGTATTTCTCTGGTGGAAAGTCAGGACTTGCAAGTGCGTGACCAGCGCCTCTACATTAAAACCGTACATGGCACTGAACGGGTTCATGTGCTGTTGCGCCGCGTAGACGACACCTGGCTGGACCCGCTGGAGCTAAGGGCAGATTCCCAGCTCGGCGTGGCCGGTCTGCTGCAAGCCATACGTTCAGGGCATGTACTGGTGGTGAATCTGCCGGGCAGCGGTTGGCTGGAAAGCCCCTCCCTGCATGGTTTCATGCCGGGTATCTCCAGGGCATTTCTGGGCAAGCCGCTGGAGCTGCCCAGCGTGCCGAGCTGGTGGTGCGGCGAACCGCCTTGCTGGGCCGCGGTGTCCAAGCGCATGAATGAACTGGTTATCAAGCGTGGCAACACCCTGCGCGCCAATGAAGGCCCGATCAGCCTGATGGGCGAAAACCTCTCCCCCAATGAATTGCACCAGTGGGCTGCAAAAATAGCCCGCAACCCAGACCAATACACCGCGCAAGAAACCCTGCCCCTGTCCACCCTGCCCGTGTGGCGTGGCGGTCAGTTCGAAAGGCGCAGCCTGATGTGGCGGGTCTACGCTTGCTCAGACGGACAAGGCGGCTACCGGGTGCTGCCAGGCGGACTGACACGAATTTCCGGTGAACGAACCGGCATGGTGTCCATGCAGCGCGGCGGCAGCTCCGCTGACACTTGGGTTATTTCAGGCGCCCCTGTCGACCAGACCAGCCTGCTGCGCGACCGCTTGAAAGCAGAAGACGTGCGTGCCTTGCGCCGGCCTGTTTCCAGCCGTGCCGCAGAAAACCTGTTCTGGCTGGGGCGCTACAGCGAACGGGCCGACTACGCCATGCTGATGTTGCATTGCTGCTTGCAACGCTTACAGGCGCAAACACTTTCAGACCCTGAACTGCTGGACCTGATGGTGAGCATTGCCGGACGTTACGGTCTTTTTTACCGCCCCAACCCAGAATTCCCCATCACGACAGAGATTTTTGAAACTGCCCTGCTCAATGCACTGAACGACCTGACCGGACAAAAAACCAGTTGCTACAGTCTGGGCTACAACTTAAAGCAGCTCAGCCGGATCGCAGCGCAAATCCGCGACCGCCTTTCCAACGAACACTGGCGCACCATCAATGAATGCGCAGGCTTGTTTGACGCCGGCAGCACACGGGTGACGGTCACGGACAAACTGGCCAGAGCGCAATTGCTGCTCAACGCCATCAACGGCGAACAATCCGACCGCATGACACGTGACGACGGTTGGCGTTTCATGACCCTTGGGCGTCAGCTTGAACGTCTGCTGCTGCAAGTAGACACCTTGCTTTGCCTCTTGGACAGCCCGCATCCGTTTGAAGAACGCCCGCTTGAACTCATCATTGCGCTGGCAGACAGCGTCATCACCTACCGTGCGCGTTACCAGCACCGGTTTGAATGGCTGCCCACCACAGACCTGCTGATTTTTGACGACGACAATCCACGTTCTCTGGCGCGTATCAACTACAAAATTGCAATGACACTTAAAAAACTGCCGGGCGCATCGGAACCATTGATGCAAATGTTCAATGACATCAGGCACCCGCCCAGCGGTTTGGGATTGCACAGCTTGCAGTCCCCGATCTCCAAGGAAGCCATTGAAGTTTTGGTGGCGTGGTTAAAGAATCTGCAGACAGTGGCGAAGGATTTGTCCGTGAGTGTGGGCACGCAATATTTCAGACTCAGCGAAACCCGAGAGGTCGTGACCCGTGCCCGCTGATATTGAACCGCAAACAAGCGAACAACTGCGCAAGGTTGAGCACATTACCAGCTACAAATACGCCCATGCAGTAGAAAACACCTACCACGTGGCGGTCATGGAGCCCAGACCCATGGGGAGCGAACAAGGGCGTTGGGTGAATGAGCAAAAAATCAGCCAGTTTTCTTTGGAAGTGTCGCCCACCCCGTCGCATCTGAAAACCCGCGAAGACAGTTTCGGCAACCTGATCAATGAGTTTGAACTGAGAAAAATGCATCAGGGGCTGGAAGTCAAAGCCGTCAGTCAGTTAAAAATACGGTCAGCGGCCAAAGAAGACGCAAGCCTGTTTGCCAGAACCGCCCCTTGGGAAGCGGTGGCCCAGAGTGTCACTTACCAAAAAAACCGTCCATTTAAAAAAGAATCGGAATTCACGTTTCCGTCTGCCCGCATTTCAAAAAGCGAGGCGCTGCACTCGCTGGCTTTACTTGAATTCTGGCCTCACCGTCCTGTGGCACAAGCCGCATTTGCCTTGATGCAGCGCATCCACAAAGACTTTACTTATCAATCGGGCAGCACCGGTGTGGACACGCCCATTGAAGAGGTCCTGAAGACAAAAAAAGGGGTATGCCAAGATTTCGCGCATATTTTGATTGGTGCTCTGCGCGGTGTGGGTCTGCCCGCGCGCTATGTGAGCGGTTACATGCTGACAGAACCGCCACCCGGCAAACCGAAGCTGATAGGCGCTGATGCGAGCCACGCCTGGTGCAGCGTTTGGCTGGGCGAAGAAGGCTGGATGGACCTGGACCCCACCAACAACAAAATTCCAGATGCCCGTTATGTGACTGTGGCCATCGGCCGCGATTATGAAGATGTTCCGCCCTTAAAAGGCTTGTTGCACGGCGGCGGCCAACACCGCTTGAGTGTGGCCGTTACCGTCAGTTAAGGCTCAGACTTCTTCGCGGCGCAAATGCGGAAACAAAAT
>JBEIKS010000245.1:0-4099 GCA_040379625.1 Burkholderiaceae bacterium | reverse complement strand
CAGTTTTTGTCGCCCCTGCACAATCAGAGAACCGACCGCTGGGGTGGTTCACTGGAAAACCGCATGCGTTTTCTGATGGAAGTTTACGGCGCGATGCGCGCTGCGGTCGGCCCTGATTTCCCGGTGGGCGTAAAGCTTAACAGCGCCGATTTCCAAAAAGGCGGTTTTGCGGTGGATGAAGCCATTGAAGTGGCCAAGGTACTGGATGCTGCAGGCATCGACATGATTGAAGTCTCCGGTGGTACCTACGAGTCTCCTGTTGTGGCCACGGGCGTCAAGCCTGACCAAAAGGCCAGCACCAAGGCGCGGGAAGCCTACTTCGCTGAATACGCCCGACTCATCAGAAATGCGGTCAAGACTCCGGTGATGCTGACAGGTGGTTTCAGAACCGACGAAGCCATGATTGAAGCGCTGACCGAAGGCGATTGCGATGTGGTGGGTCTGGCGCGCAGCTTGGTGCTGGACTTGCAAGCGCCGGCTAAAATGTTGCGCGGTGAATCTTTCCTGAGCCTGGTCAAACCCCTGAAAACAGGCATCAAGGCCATTGATTCGACGGGCATGTTGGAAATTTGGTGGTATGGCCGTCAAATGACTCGCATTTCGAACGGTAAACCACCTCGCCCGTCTGAATCACCCATTTATGCTTTTATTGCAACGCTGCTCACCAAGGGTGCGCAGGCGTGGGCAACCCGCAAGTTACGCGCTAACTGATTTCGAGGTAAGAGAAGATGACAAATCGTAGAAACTGGGCATTGGTCACCGGCGCATCCGGCGGCATCGGCAAAGACATCGCACTGCTGCTGGCGCAGCGCGGTTACGACCTTATTTTGGTGGCCAGAACCGAAGACAAACTACAGGCGCTGGCGCAGGAAATTGAAAGCAGCCACCAGCGCACCGCACGCGTTATTGTTCAGGATTTGGGCGTGCACGGCAGTGTGGCTCAATTGATGAACCGCATAGGTAGCGATGTATCGGACATTGAGGTGTTGGTTAATAACGCTGGTTTTGGTTTAAACGGTGCCTTTGCAGATACAGAGGCCCACCGTTTATCGGAGATGGTGCAGTTAAATGTCACCTCCCTGATGGAACTGACCCGGGCAGTGCTTCCCAGCATGCAGGCCAGACGCTGCGGTTACATCATGAATATTGCGTCGGTAGTAGCGTTTCAGCCCTGTCCGCATTTCGCTGTTTATGGCGCAACCAAGGCATTTGTATTGTCCATGACTGAGGCGTTGCAGTTGGAGTTGGCGGGTTCAGGCGTAAGCGCAACAGCGGTGTGTCCGGGCTCTACAGCCACCGAGTTTCACCAGGTGGCCGGCAGCGACCGCTCTCTGGTTGCCAAGCTGATGGACAGCTCCGCCTCTGTGGCGCAGCAGGCGGTCAAGGCAACTTTTGCCCGCCGTTCTTCTGTGGTGACCGGTTTGATGAACAAACCCATGCCGCTGATTAATCGTTTGGTTCCCAGAATGTGGATGGCCGCTGGCGTGGGCCAGTTGTTCAAAAAGGCAGCGCGGCGCTGACGCAGTGCAATAAATCCTTGCTTTTTTTCTTGTTGCCGGCGTTATCAAAGCGCCGGCATTTGTGCTTTAATGTGTCGTTAGCTTCAAGTTACCGTATGTGAACACCCATGACCGTAAAAGATTTGCCAGATCCTGAACTCAACAATATCCGGGTCATAGAGCAGCTGAAAAAAACCGTCAACAGCATGCGTGCCTCGTTGGAAGACGCGGAAGCGGAACATCGCAATGCCTTGGGTGTCGTTCGAGACACCAAAGACAATGAAATCCGCTACCTGCAATCAACGGTGAGCACCATTAGGCAGCAACTGGAAGAGACCAATGCGCTGCGCCTGACTGAAGTTCAAGAACTTAAAAATGCTCACGAAGCTGAGAGAAAACAATTGCAGCAAACCATTGTAGAGTTGCGCGCAAGGCTGGAGACCAAAGCATGACAGACATTGTTCTGGCAGAAAAAAAACGGGGCAAAACCCCGCCCGCCTTTAAAGGCAACCGGGGCGTTGTGAATCCTGAGTGGTTGTTGTGGGTGCTGACTCAAGTGTCTTCCCAAGATGGCCTGGACATGCAGTTGCGCACCGTGGTGGATTACGCGCGCGAAGCGGTGGGCGCCACCCGGGGCTCGCTGTTCATGTTCGATGACTCTACCAATGAGCTCTACACCCGCATTGCAGACGGCATGTACCGCCGCGAAATCAGAATTTCATCTGAGGCTGGCGTGGCCGGCAGCGTTTATACAACCGGGCAACCCAGCATTGTGCTGGACGTGAGCAAAGACCCCAGATTTCTGGCTGAGGTCGATAAGGAAACAGGGTTTGTCACCACAGATATGCTGGCGGTGCCTGTGCGCACCTTGCGTGGCAATGTCATTGGTGTGGCGCAGGTGCTCAACAAGATGGAAGGGCATTTTGACAAGCGCGACCTCGCCTTGATGGAAGCGCTGACGCAAAACGTCGCCATCGTTCTGCACGGATCCACCCAGCTTGAGGCCAGTGTCATGCGGCGCAAGCAGGAAAGCGAAATGCTGGATGTGGTGTCCGAGGCTTCAACGGAAATTCACTTGGGCCCGTTGCTCAACCGCATTATCGGAACGGTGTCGCGCATGTTGAATTGCGAGCGTTCAACGCTGTTCCTTAACGATCCTAAAACCAAGTTCTTATACACCGAGGTGGGGCAGGGGTTGGGTGTTACGCGCATCCGCTTTCCCAACCACATGGGTATTGCAGGTGCAGTGTTTACCACCAGCAAAACCATCAACATTCCCTATGCTTACGCAGATCTTCGCTTTAACCCCTCATTTGACCGTCAAACCGGATTCTTTACACGCTCCATTCTGTGCGTACCCGTGGTCAACAAAAAGGGTGAAGTCATTGGCGTGACGCAGGCACTGAATAAAATCGGTGGTGTGTTCACAGATGAAGACGAGCAGCGTCTCAGAGCGTTTACAGCACAAATTGCAATTGCTCTGGAAAACGCCAAGCTGTTTGACGATGTGCAAACGGTCAAGAACTACAATGAATCCATGCTGGAAAGCATGAGCAACGGCGTGCTGACCGTGGACGACAAAGGCAACTTTGGAGCGGTGAACGCAGCAGCGCAAAAAATATTGCGCAAGCGCGGTTCCGATCTCATTGGCACGCCCGCCAGCGCATTTTTCGTAGAAGAAAATCAATGGGTGGCAGATTCTCTGGCCCGTGTTCAAAGCACCGGCATGCAAGACATTGTGATGGACGCTGAAATTTTGGTGAAAGGCTCCCGTGAGGGCGAAGTGCCTGAAAAAATGTCAGTAAACCTGACAGTACAGACACTGAAGAACAACAAGCAGGAAAACATCGGTAACCTGATGCTCATTGAAGACATCAGCAGTGAAAAGCGGGTCAAGGCCACCATGGCCAGGTACATGGACCCCGCATTGGCAGACAAGCTGATTGCCGGTGGAGAGGAAATACTGGGCGGTACCTCAAGCGAGGCCACGGTGTTGTTCTCCGACATCCGAAGCTTCACCACGCTCACAGAGCAGCTGGGCCCGCAAGGCACGGTGGCATTGCTCAATGAGTACTTTACCCTGATGGTGGATTGCATTACCCACGAAGGCGGCATGCTGGATAAATTCATCGGCGATGCCATCATGGCTGTGTTCGGTACACCGTTCCCGCACGATGACGATGAAGACCGTTCCGTGCGTGCCGGCATTGAGATGCTTCGCAGCTTGAACCGGTTTAATGAAGAGCGTGCGCTCAAGGGCCTGATGGCGGTTGATATGGGTTTGGGCATCAACACGGACAACATCGTGTCGGGCAACATCGGTTCTCCAAAGCGCATGGACTACACCGTGATTGGCGATGGCGTGAACCTGGCGTCACGTCTGGAAGGCGCCTGCAAAACCTACAGCGCAAAAATGCTGATTTCGGAAAGAACCTGGAAGTTGCTGCGCGGCAGTTACCGCTGCCGTGAAGTGGACTGGGTGATTGTTAAGGGTAAAACCGAACCCGTGGGCATTGTTGAAGTGCTCGACTGGCACACCGAAGAATCTTTCCCCAACGTCATGGACACCATAGGCTTGTGGAAAATGGGCTTGGACGCTT
>JBEIKS010000244.1:0-4119 GCA_040379625.1 Burkholderiaceae bacterium | reverse complement strand
GTGCTGCCGGCCTGACCACCGACATGTCAGACAAAGGCATCAAGCTGGAAACCTCGCTGGCCACCAGCCTGTACTACCTGGGTTTTAACTGGCTGGACCCCGTGGTGGGGCCAGGCAGCGATGAAAACTCAGCCAAGCGCGCCCGTTTGTTGCGCCAGGCCATCGCCATTGCCGTCGATTGGGAAGAGTTCTCCCAGATTTTTACCAACGGTCGCGCTGTTCCGGCGCAAGGGCCGCTGGTGCCGGGTATCTTTGGTTTTCCGGAAGGGTTGGATGGCATTAACCGCCATGTCTACAACATTGTCGATGGCAAGCCCCAGCGCAAATCCATTGCAGAAGCCAAAGCCTTGCTGGCGCAGGCCGGTTATCCGGAAGGCCGCGACGCTGTGAAGGGGCAGCCCTTGGTGCTGTCGCTGGACACCACCGGTAGCGGCCCGGGCGACAAAGCCCGCTTCGACTGGTATCGCAAACAACTGGCCAAACTCGACATCCAACTCGATATCCGTGCCACCGACTGGAACCGTTTTCAGGAAAAAGTGCGCAAGGGCAACACCCAGTTGTTCTTCCTTGGCTGGAATGCAGACTACCCCGATCCGGAAAATTTCCTGTTTTTGTTGCATGGCCCGAAAAGCCGCGCCAAAACCGATGGTGAAAACGCATCCAATTATTCCAACCCGGAATACGACAAACTGTTTGATGCCATGAAAGGCATGAGCAACGGTCCGGAACGCCAAGCCATCATCGCAAAAATGATTGCCATGGTGCAGCAAGACGCTCCTTGGTTGTTTGCATTTCATCCCCGGAATTTTTCCCTGAACCACGCTTGGCTGGGCAATGTGAAACCCAACGATCTGGCCCGCAACGACATTAAATACAAACACATCGACAGTGGCCTGCGCGCCAAAGGGCGGGCGGCATGGAACGTACCGGTGGTGTGGCCGTTTGTCCTGATGGCGGTGTTGCTGTTGCTGGCTTTTGTGCCTGCATGGTTGGCCTGGCGTAGACGCGATCAAGCCAGCGGTTTGCGAATTGACTTGAACGAGGCGATGCGATGATCAACTACCTGATCCGGCGACTCATTTATGCAGTGTTCATCCTGATTGGTGTGAACCTCATTACCTTCCTGCTGTTTTTTAAAGTGAATTCCCCCGAGGACATGGCGCGCATGGCGCTGGGTGGCAAACGCGTCACAGCCGAGTCCATCGAAACCTGGAAGCGTGAAAAAGGCTATGACAAGCCCCTGTTTTTTAATGCGGGGGCTTCAGGGCTGGACACTGTGGGCGACACAATTTTTGTGCAGAAGTCCTTGCCCATGTTCACCGGTGAATTCGGTTCCTCCGACGATGGTCGCAACATTGCCCGTGAAATTGCAGTGCGCGCCTGGCCCAGCCTTGCGCTGGCCTTGCCTGTATTTATTGTGGGGCTTGCGGTCAACATCACGTTTTCTCTGGGCATGGCTTTTTTCAGGGGCACGTATCTGGATGTGATGGGCGTGGTGTTGTGCGTGGCGGCCATGTCAGTGTCCGGCCTGTTTTACATTATTGGTGGGCAGTACCTGTTTTCAAAAACCTTGAACCTGGTGCCTATTTCCGGTTATGCCGGTGGTCTGGATGCCTTGCGTTTTCTGGTGCTTCCCGTTGTGGTGGGGGTTGTGTCAGGCATCGGTAGCGGGGCGCGTTGGTACCGCAGCATTTTTCTCGAAGAAATTTCCCGCGATTACGTGCGCACCGCGCGCTCAAAAGGCTTGTCTGAAACACAGGTGCTCTACGGTCACGTATTGCGCAACGCGCTGATTCCCATCATTACCGGTTCAATTTCAGTGATTCCCATGTTGTTCATGGGCAGCCTGATTTCCGAGTCGTTTTTTGGCATACCCGGTTTGGGCAGTTACACCATTGAAGCCATCAATGCCCAAGACTTCGGCGTTGTGCGTGCCATGGTGTTTATCGGCGCGGTGCTCTACATCTTTGGTTTGATGCTGACAGATGTGGCCTACACAGCGGTTGATCCGCGCATTCGTCTGGAGTAAGCATGAAACCCGTACTCCTTTGGACAGATATCAGTTTGTGGTTGGTGGTGGCCGCCGTGGTGTTCTATGGCATTCGTGTTGCAAAAAACGATTTGCTGCGAGGCACCTGGGCACGCGTTTTCAACGATGGTCCTGCCGTGGCCAGCGCCGTGTTGTTGTTGTTTGCCATTTTTATCGCCCTCTTGGACAGTCTGCATTACCGCCCAGTCGTCAGCACGCCCGATGCCAAGGAAGTGGTGTATGCGCCGCAGGTGAAGTCGGTGTTGGACCTTTTGCTGGCAGACATGGCGCAAGCCAAAGAAAAATCGTATTCCGCACCTTTTGCCATTTACGCATTGAACAAGGAAAACCTTGAGGTGGACGGTAAACCGGTGCGTACCTATCCGCGTTTGAAATTTGCCGGCAAGCACTTGAAAACCGAGCAGCAGCGTCTGCCCGACATTGCCTTCCGCGCCATCACAGGTGCCGCCCTCGGTGGCGTTTTTGGCGGCCTGATCTTCCTGTTGTGGGTAAACAGCCTGAAAACTTTTAATGTTCAGGTGCCCGCTACCGCAAAAACATGGGGGTTTTTCTCGATGTTGTTGCTAGGCGTTTTGTCCGGGGCGGTGTACCAAGTGTCAGAGGCCTACCATGTGCTGGGCACCGACAAAGTGGGCGTGGATGTTCTCTACAGCGCCATCAAAAGTCTTAGAACCGCTGTGGTGCTGGGTTTGCTCACCACGCTGGTGACCTTGCCCTTGGGCATTTTTGCAGGTTTGGCGGCGGGTTACTTCAAGGGTTTCACCGATGACGTCATTCAATACGTCTACACCACCCTGAATTCCATTCCCGGCGTGTTGCTGATTGCCGCCGCCGTCCTGATGCTGCAGGTCTCTTTGGACAGCAATCCGCAGGTGTTTGAAACCGCCGCGGAAAAGTCGGATTTGCGTTTGTTCTTCCTGTGCGTCATTTTGGGTGTTACCAGTTGGACAGGACTGGCGCGTCTGCTGCGCGGTGAAACCCTGAAACTGCGAGAACTGGAATATGTACAGGCCGCCAGAGCGTTTGGCGCCAGTCACCGTCAAGTCATTACCCAGCACTTGCTGCCCAATGTCATGCACATCGTACTCATTATGCTGGTCATGGATTTCTCTGGCCTGGTGCTGGCTGAAGCCGTGCTGTCTTATGTGGGTGTGGGCGTAGACCCCAGCACACAATCCTACGGCACCATGATCAATGCCGCGCGGCTTGAATTGTCGCGTGAACCCGTGGTCTGGTGGACGCTGGCGGCCGCATTCAGTTTTATGCTGGTGTTGGTGCTGGCTGCCAATCTGTTTTCTGACGCTGTTCGGGACGCTTTTGATCCACGGGCCCGTCAGCTGAAAAAATCTTTGCTTCGGGTGTGAAATGAATTTACTCAAGCTGGAACGCGTTTCCACCCGTTTGCAATCCGATGACGGTTGGGTGCACGCACTTGACGACCTCAGTCTGAGCATCGCCAGAGGTAAAACCTTCGCTTTGGTGGGCGAGTCCGGTTGCGGCAAGTCCATGACAGCACTCTCAATTGCCCGCTTGCTGCCCGACAGCGGCGCCGTGGTGGCTGGCGAAGTCAGGCTTACAAATACCGAACACACGGTTGATTTGCTGCAGTTACCCGAGCAATTGATGCGTGCGGTCAGGGGCAAGCGTGTCAGCCTGATTTTTCAGGAACCCGGTACCAGCCTGAATCCGGTGATGACGGTTGAGCAGCAACTTGTCGAGGTCATCTTGACCCACAACCATGCGCTTGCCCGGGCGCAAGCCGTTGAGCAAGCCGCAGGCTGGCTCGATGAAGTCGGCTTGGACCGACCCCAGGAACGCTTGAAACAATACCCGTTTCAGTTGTCCGGCGGGCAAAAACAGCGCGTCATGATTGCAATTGCACTGGCCGCGCAACCCGACCTCTTGATTGCCGACGAACCCACAACCGCGCTGGATGTTTCCATTCAGGCGCAGGTGCTGGAGTTGCTTAAAAAGTTGCAGCGCCAGCACGGCATGGCCATGCTGCTTATTACGCACGATCTCGGTATTGTTTCGCAAATGGCAGACCATGTTGCGCTTATGTATGCCGG
>JBEIKS010000243.1:0-4149 GCA_040379625.1 Burkholderiaceae bacterium | reverse complement strand
GTCCACCCCCAGCGCTTTGGCCATCAAGGGAATGGCTTCCGAAGCCTTGGCATGGCAGACCAAGAGCTCGCCCCCCATGCTGACCAGCGTTTGTTTTAATTCGGAAATTGCATGCCATATAAATTCCACGCGGCGGTCTGCAGCGTGGGGCAGCGCATCAAGAATCTCTTTATCGAATACAAAGGCGCAATACACGTTCGCACTGGTTTTAAGTGCTTCATGCAGGGCAGTGTGGTCATAGGCGCGAAGGTCTCTGCGAAACCAGACGAGGGTGGTGGCGTTGGACATGGCGTTCCCTTGAAGTAGGAATGTATTGTACCTAATTCATTTGCTTTTTAGCCTGTGTCTGTAGTGGGTAGGTCTCCCCCAAATAAGCTCCCGCCAACGGGCGATTGCCTATGAAACGTCTATAATGGGTTCATCAATCGACGCCCATATTTGAACAAACAGGAGCATTTTTATGGCATCAGTGAATAAGGTTATTCTCGTTGGCAACCTCGGCTCAGACCCGGAAGTTCGCTATTTCCCCGACGGTACTGCCTTCGTTAATATTTCCTTGGCCACAACTTCTTCATGGAAAGACAAAAACTCCGGCGAGAAGCGGGAAGAAACTGAATGGCACCGTTTGGTGTTTAAAGGTCGTCCAGCTGAAATTGTGGGCGAGTACTGCAAAAAAGGCAGCTCCGTTTATGTTGAAGGCAAATTGAAAACCCGTAAATGGTCAGACAAGGAAGGTCAGGAACGTCTCACCACAGAAATTAACTGTGACCAGCTCGTGTTGTTGGGCAGTCGTTCAGGCGGCGGGGGTGGTGGTGGCGAAAGCTATGAAGGTGAATCCTACGGTGGTGGTTCCGGCGGTGGCAAGCCTGCAGGCGCCTACCGCTCGGGTGGTTCCAGCAAGCCGGCACCGGCTTCATCCGGTCGCAGTGCGCCTGCGCCGCGCGGCGTTGATTCCCTGCCAGACGACGACATTCCCTTCTGACGGTTGCGTTCGAACTTGAAAATCAAGCAAACGTTCAGCCAGGGTGATTTGTCACGCATCCTCGAAATGGCTTGGGAAGACAGAACCCCCTTTGAGGCCATTGAAACGCTGTATGGCTTGAATGAGTCTCAGGTCATTGACCTGATGCGCAAAGAAATGAAACCCTCTTCTTTCCGCATGTGGAGAAAGCGCATGGCCAGCCGTGAAACCAAACACAAGGCCTTGCGCTCTTCAGAGGTTAAACGGGCTTATTGCCCCACGCAGTACAAGCGCTAGGGCATTTTGCTGATAAACGCTCAGCTTAAAACTGGTAGCTGATGCCCACTTTGCCTACTGGGTAAAACTTGTAGGACTTTAATTCATCTTCCAAATTTCTGCGTTCGGTGTCCTCGTCAAGCGTACCGCTGACTGAAAACGATTTCAGTTTCGGGCTGCCGACATAGGCGCCCAGGTCGGCATAAAAGCCAACGCCGGAGCTTGATTTTCCCAAACCCAAGCCAATGCCAAAGTAGGGCATGACGGGCGGTAATTCGATGCGACCCTTTGCCGACCCGGTTGGTGACCCGGGTATCAAAGAGATAGTACTCACCCCATTAAAATCCAACTTACTCTGATTAATCCCCACGCCTGTGGTTAAGCGAAACGAGCCTTTGTAAGGCCTGTAATCATAAAGTAATGATTGGCTGATATGCTTCAAATCAACGCGGTAGTTAATGTCATCCACCGTTTTGTCTTTGTTGTAATTGAAGCTGTTGAGTTCAGCACGTAAATTGCCAGACGGGCGGCCCATGAATTGAATGCCAATGCCGGCGCCTTCGGTGCCTAGGCTTCCATAGACGCCATACGGACCGTTGTCGGCTGCTTGCGCAGCTCCGCCAATGCAAAGAAGAAGACCCAAAGCGCGTAGATGATGTTTCATGAGCGTGCCCCAAAAAATTTCCAGTTATCACCATTGTACTTAGCAGGCGGAAAACTGGATTTGACTAATTTAGGTGTGTTCGTCAAAACACACATAGTCTACGCTTATGCGCTACTCGCGTTCAATCAAACAAATCGGCTGTTTTAAAACCCCCACCTTGTTCGTCTTTCGGTGAAAGCAGGGGCGTACCGCTAAAATGCCAGTCGATGTTCAAATCGGCGTCGTTCCAGCGTATGCAGCGTTCATGGTCTTTGCTCCAGTAGTCGGTCACTTTGTACTGGAAAATGGCCCGTGGGCTCAGTGTTATGAAACCATGTGCGAAGCCGGGTGGTATCCACATCTGCAAGTGGTTGTTTTCATTTAACTCTACGCCAAAGTGCTGGCCAAAGGTGGCTGAGCTTTTTCGCAAATCCACTGCAACATCCCACACCGACCCTTGAATAACCCTGACCAGCTTTCCCTGTGCCCTCGGTTGGATTTGGTAATGCAAGCCTCTGAGCACACCCTGGACTGAGGCAGATTCGTTGTCTTGAATGAAGGTCACCGGGCCAATGGCTGCCTTGAAGCGGCTGTCGTTGTGGCTTTCAAAGAAATGCCCCCTGTCGTCACCAAACACTTTGGGTTCCAACAGAAGTAAGCCCTCAATGGGGGTGGTTGTGATGTTCATTTTTAGCCGTCTTTTAGAATACTTTTTGATTCAGCAAGCCCATCAGGTACTGGCCATAACCGCTTTTTATCAGCGGTTGAGCGATTTTTTCCAGGGCTTCATCGCCTATCCAGCCGTTGCGCCAAGCGATTTCTTCCGGGCAGGAGATTTTCAGGCCTTGCCGCTTTTCCAGTGTCTGAATGAACTGCGCAGCTTCCAGCAGGGAATCGTGGGTGCCAGTGTCCAGCCACGCGTGGCCTCGGCCCATCACCTCTACATTGAGCTGACCCTGTTCCAGATAAACACGGTTTACATCGGTGATTTCCAGTTCGCCCCTGGCAGAGGGTTTGATGTGTTCTGCAATATCGACCACTTGCTTGTCGTAAAAGTACAGACCTGTAACAGCGTAGCGGCTCTTCGGCTTTTCCGGTTTTTCTTCAATGCTGATGGCCTGCCACTGGTTGTTGAATTCCACCACGCCATAACGCTCGGGGTCGGTGACCGGATAGGCAAAAACGGTGGCACCGGAGGCCTGATGAGAGGCATGCTTGAGTTGTTTGGCAAGGTCGTGGCCGTAGAACACGTTGTCGCCCAGCACCAGCGAAGAGTAACTGTTGCCGATAAATTCCTTGCCGATGATGAACGCTTGCGCCAAACCGTCGGGGCTGGGTTGCACGGCGTATTGAACATTGATGCCCCAGCGGCTGCAATCGCCCAGCAATTGCGCAAAGCGGGGCGTGTCTTGTGGTGTGGAAATAATGAGGATGTCCCGCAGGCCGGCCAGCATCAGGGTGCTCAGCGGGTAGTAGATCATGGGTTTGTCATACACGGGCATCAACTGCTTGCTGACTGCCAATGTCACTGGGTGCAAACGGGTGCCAGAGCCACCCGCCAAAATAATGCCTTTGCGGTTCATTTTTTCTTGTCCTTTTTTGAGTCTTCAATGTCTGACATCACGGCTTGGGTAACCGCCATCAATCCGTCGGGTGGGGTCACACCCAATTCGGTCTGCAGCTTTTGTGTGTTTAAAACAGAGTAGGCGGGTCGTTTCGCCTTGAAATTCATGTCGGCAGTTTTTGCACGGCTCACACGTGGTTTCTTTGGCAGCAAAGGGCTGCCGGCGGCCAGATCAAGCGCCAGTTCGGCGTAATCGTACCAAGTTGTTTGCCCCTGGCTGGCGGCATGAAACAAGCCGCTGGGGAAACCCTTGCCCTGACTTTGCAAATCGCCCCAGCGCAAGGCCAGTTCTGCCAGCCATTCTGCGGGTGTGGGTGCGCCGGTTTGGTCGTCCACCACGGAAAGTTGATCGCGCTGGTTACCAAAACGCAGCATCTTTTTGTAAAAGTTGTCGCCGTGCCGGGCAAATACCCAACCGGTGCGAAGCACCACGGCATCGCCACCCACCTGCGCAATAAAGGCTTCACCCAAGGCCTTGCTGCGGCCGTAGCTGCTTTGTGGCGCAATGGCATCGGTTTCAAGGTAGGGTCGCTGGCTGCTGCCGTCAAACACGTAATCGGTGCTGTAGTGCACCAACAGGCAGCCCTGGGCTTTGCAAAGCTCGGCCAGGACACCCACGCTGTGGCCGTTCACCTGTGCAGCCAG
>JBEIKS010000242.1:0-4153 GCA_040379625.1 Burkholderiaceae bacterium | reverse complement strand
GGCATGCAATTTCCGAATTAAAACAAACGCTGGTCAGCATGGGGGGCGAGCTCTTGGTCTGCCATGCCAAGGCTTCGGAAGCCATTCCCTTGATGGCCAAAGCGCTGGGGGTGGACTGCGTCATGGTGAACCACGACTACGAACCGGCGGCCGTGGCCCGCGATGCCTCGGTGGCCGCACAACTCAAGCAAGTTGGCATCGGTTTTAGCAGCTTCAAGGACCAGGTGGTGTTCGAAAAAAGTGAAGTCCTTACCTTGTCTGGCGGCACCTTCTCTGTTTTCACACCCTATAAAAATGCGTGGCTCAAGCGCCTGAAAAACACCGACCTGGAAGAGCGCAGCGTCAGTGAACTGGCCGGCGCATTCGCAAAGCCGGACGCAGCGCAACACCAGCTTTCCCTTAATGCGCTTGGGCAAAACAGCCTGAACATTCCCAGCCTGGAAGCCATGGGCTTTGCCACTACCAACCTGCTGACACTGAACATGGGCATGGGCGAAAGCGGCGCCAAAAAAAGCCTGGACGACTTTCTCAGCCGCATGGACCGCTACAAAAGCGACAGGGACTTCCCCGCCGTCAAGGGGGTCTCCTACCTTTCGGTACACATGCGTTTCGGTACGATCTCGGTGCGGCACGCCGCGCGCAGCGCCTGGGAAATGTACAGCGCCACGCAATCCGAAGGCGCATTGGGCTGGCTCAATGAATTGATCTGGCGAGATTTCTACTTCCAGATTCTGCATCACCACCCGCGTGTGGTGAGCAGCGCCTTCAAACCGGACTATGACCAAATACAGTGGGAACAAGATGCTCACGCTGAGCAATTGTTCAAGGCGTGGTGCGACGGTCAAACCGGCTACCCGCTTGTGGATGCCGCCATGCGACAACTCAACACCACCGGTTTCATGCACAACCGCTTGCGCATGGTGGTGGCCAGCTTTCTGAGCAAAGACCTGGGGCTGGACTGGCGTTGGGGCGAAAAATACTTTGCCGAACAACTCAACGACTTCGATTTGTCTGCCAACAATGGCGGCTGGCAGTGGGCAGCCTCAAGCGGTTGCGATGCACAGCCCTACTTCCGTATTTTTAACCCGGTGAGCCAATCAGAGAAATTTGATGCCGACGGCAAATTCATCCGGAAATACTGCCCTGAATTATCAGCCCTGAATAAAAAACAGATCCATGCGCCATGGGAAGTGCCTGCACTTGAGCTCTCAATGGCGAACATTCAATTAGGGAAATCCTACCCCCGCCCCTGTGTTGATCATGCCCATGCCCGGGCAAAAACACTGCTACGCTATGCAGTTGTTAAGAAAGCAACCGTGGGCGAAGAGGAGACAAAATGACGTATGCCATCAGAATGGAAACCGTAGGCGGACCCGAAGTCATGCAATGGGTAGAAGTCACCGTGGGCGACCCCGGACCGGGCGAGGCGCGCGTGCGTCATGAGGCGGTCGGCCTGAATTACATTGATGTCTATTTTCGCAGCGGCGTCAGTCCGCAACCCCTGCCCGCCGGTTTGGGCATGGAAGGCGCTGGTGTTGTGGAGGCCGTCGGAGAAGGTGTCACGCACGTGAAGGCAGGCGACAGAGTGGCCTATGCAGGGCGACCCAACGGCGCCTATGCCCAGGTTCGTGTCATGCCCGCCAAACTCTTGATAAAACTGCCGGAGGCACTGAGCTTCGAGCAAGGTGCCGCGATGATGCTGCAAGGCCTCACCGTCGAATATTTGTTCAACCGAGTCTACAAAGCCAAGGCGGGCGATGTCGTGGTGCTGCACGCTGCTGCCGGGGGGGTCGGCTTATTGGCGTGCCAGTGGGCCCGCGCTATCGGCGTCACCGTCATTGGCACCGTCTCCACCCCTGAAAAAGCCGAACTGGCAAAAGCCCATGGTTGCTCCCATATCGTCATGGCTGGCAGTGGCAAGCTGGTTGAAACAGTGAAGGAACTCACCAATGGCCAGGGCGTACCTGTGGTGTTCGACTCTGTGGGCAAAGACACCTTCACTGAATCGCTGGATTGCGTGGCACCGCTGGGTTTGATGGTCAGTTTTGGCAATGCCAGCGGTCCGGTGCCACCGCTTGAACTGGCACAACTGGCAGTCAGAGGTTCTTTGGCCATTACCCGCCCCACCCTGATGACCTTTACAGAGCGGCGGGAATGGCTGGAACCCATGGCAGAAAACCTGTTCGACATGGTTATTTCAGGCAAGATCAAAATACCGGTAAACCAACGCTACGAACTAAAAACGTAGCGCAGGCCCACCGCGATCTGGAAGCCAGAAAAACCACCGGCTCCACGGTTCTGCTTCCTTGACTCACCCGACCATCGCACCGGCACCGTCGACGGTGTCTTTGCGAATGTAGAGTTTCAAAACCGATTTTGTCTTGTTTTGATATTCAGTGAGCTGGCGAATCAGTGCAGGGTTCATGACGTGCCCTTTGGCCAGCAACAGCACATTGTCCTTACTCAACAGGTTACGGGTCAGCGCGTAGCCAGCCTTCAGTTCTTCCACCTTCATAATAAGCTCGTCAGGCTTTTCCAGCTCGGCGAGTTTGCGCAAGGCAGACTCGAAAGCCAGCATCAGATCGGGGTCGTAGCGCTTTCCGGCTGCACCGCGAATAAACTCCAGCGCCTCTTTTTCAGTCAGCGACTTTGGAGCCAGCCATCCCAACTGCAACTCATCGTAGTCTTCGGCAATGGTCAGAATTCTTGAACCAATGGGAATAATCTGCTTCATTAAACCATCAGGAAAACCTTGCCCGTCAAAACGCTCATGGTGGTGACGAATAATCAGCGCAACGCCCTCCATCTCCGTCATGCCCATCAGCGCATTTTCGCCCATCACGGAATGCTTGGTGAATTTTGCCCTGTCTTCGCCGTTGAGCTGTGTGGCGGGAATGGTCAGCCACGCATCGTTGAGGCCAATTTTTCCAATGTCGTGCAACAAACCCGCAACGTAAATATCTTGAATCTCACCCTCAAGCAGGTTCAACTCCTTCGCCATGAGTCTGGCCAGCTCGCCCACTCGGCGTCCGTGCCCCGCCATGGCCGGCGATTTCATTTCAACGATGTTGGCGAAAGTTTTTACCGCATTGAAGTACTGCCCCTTGAGTTCCTCCTGCGCTTGCTCCAGAAACAGGTTGGTTTGTCTCAATTCTGCCGTACGCGCCATCACCCGTCGTTCAAGATCTTGATTCAGATCTGCAAGCTCTGCATTTTTATATTCCAGCGTTCGCGCCAGGCGATCGCGGTCCAGACGAATTCTGCGGTTTTCCAACACATCCTTGATGACGATTTTCAATTCATCGTCATTCCACGGCTTGTTCAGGTAACGGTGGACGCGACCCACGTTAATGGCATCGACTGTGGACTTCGTATCGGCATAGCCAGTGAGCAGGATACGGCCGCAATCCGGGGCCACTTCACTCATGGCCTGTAACACCTCAACGCCACTCAAGCCTGGCATTCTCATGTCACTGATAATAACGGCGGGCTCACGCAACTTTGCTTTTGCGATGGCTTCGCGGCCATCTGTACTGACATCAATCAACATGCCTTCGGAACGCAGAGAGCGCTTGAGCGCGTTCAGCACATTGGGCTCATCATCCACGAGCAGCACATAAGGCAGACCAGCGATATCCGGATCGGTATCCAACATTATTTAAAACCTTTCAACAACTCAACTCAACTGCACCATTTCAACCAACATCGTGACCCTGCGCTGAGTAGGCTCGAACCACGACTTTAATTTAGCACGACTCAAATGGGTTTTCTCCAGCAAACCCTCTGGAATTTCGTCAATGCGCTCCGGCTTGTCCAATTCCATTGCACTTGCATAACGGTCTGCCACCGACAAAATGGACGCCAGCAAGTTTTCAGTCTGAGCATAATCGTGGTGCAAAGCGATTGCCTGCACCACATCTTTGGGCAGTCGCCAGTCTTCAACAACCAGACGACCCACTTCACAGTGATCTGTACCCAACACCTCGCGTTCCAGTTCATGGGTTCGCATACCGCGCACCACAGCCTGTAACAGCAATTCCTGATAGCGCTCCGGGTCTTGTATCATGAGAACCAGGCGGCCGATATCGTGCATCAAGCCCGCAGTAAACGCCAAAACCGGTGACAGCGAGGTTTCCGCTGCGATGACGCGAGC
>JBEIKS010000241.1:0-4155 GCA_040379625.1 Burkholderiaceae bacterium | reverse complement strand
TGTCATCAGTTTGCGTCAGGTTTGTGCAGCCAGCTTCCAAGGCCGTATTGGTTGCTTTGATTTGCAAAATGGCACCGCTGTCTGGACCCGCGATTTCTCCACTTCGGTTGGGCTGTCTGCAGACGACAGGTACGTTATCGCCTTTACAGAGAAAGGTGAAATGTCCGCTTTTTCCAGAGACGGTGGACCTGTTGTTTGGAAAAATGAAACATATTTGTTCAGAAAACCTGGCGCTCCCGTGATCGCCAGTCGTGCCGCAGTTTTCTCCGATGTTGAAGGTTATGTGCATTGGGTCGGGCGGGATGACGGCAAACCATTGGCACGCCTCAGCCTCAATGGTGGTGTTGCCTCTGGCGGCATCATACAAGCCGAAAAACAGCTTTTCGTTCAAACCCGAGGCGGGTATTTGAACGCTATTGCATTGGATTGAAGTCATGAAACCCGTTATTGCCCTCGTAGGACGTCCTAATGTGGGCAAATCCACTCTTTTCAACCGTTTGACCAGAAGCAGGGACGCCATTGTGGCAAACCAGCCTGGTCTGACCCGCGACCGCCACTACGGCATTGGTCGAATCGGGCCTCGTGAATACCTGGCCATTGATACGGGCGGTTTGGAACCCGTTGTAAAAGATGGCATTTTTGCTGAAATGGCGAAGCAGACCCGCCAAGCGATTGTCGAAAGTGACCTTGTACTTTTTATTGTAGATGGTCGTCAGGGGGTTACACCTCAAGATCACGCAATTGCAGACGAGTTGCGTCGCAGTCAGCGTACCGTGCGTTTGGTCGTGAACAAGGCCGAGGGTTTGACCCACGCCATGGCCAGCGCAGATTTCTTCGAGTTAGGTCTTGGTCAGCCGGAAACAATTTCCGCTTCCCATGGCGATGGTGTGAACCAACTCATGGAAGACATGTGCGCCTTGCTGCCAGTGGTGCCTGAAGACGAAGCCGGCTCTCATTCCTTGAAGGTGGCAGTCGTCGGTAGGCCGAACGTTGGCAAGTCCACCCTGATCAACACACTGCTTGGTGAAGACAGGGTTATTGCATTCGATCAACCTGGCACCACCCGCGACAGCATTTACATCCCCTTTGAGCGCAATGGGCAGAGTTACACGCTCATTGACACCGCTGGACTGCGAAGAAAGGGCAAGGTTTTTGAATCAATTGAAAAATTTTCAGTTATCAAAACCCTTCAGTCCATCGAGGACGCCAATGTGGTCATCCTCATGTTGGATGCCATCGACCAGATTTCTGACCAAGACGCTTCAATTGCCGGTTTTATTGTTGAAGCAGGCCGGTCTTTGGTGATTGGCGTAAACAAATGGGACGGGGTTGATGACTACCGCAAAGAGCGTATCAAGATTGAGCTTCATCGCCGTTTGGGCTTTTTGAATTTTGCACGGCTTCATTACATATCGGCCGTCAAAAAGGTGGGTATTGGTGCCCTGATGAAGTCTGTGGATGAAGCCCATGCGGCTGCATTTGCCAAGCTTTCCACCCCAAGGCTGACGCGCTTGATACAAGAAGCTGTTGAACGGCAACAACCACCCCGCAAAGGTATTTTCAGGCCGAAATTGCGTTATGCGCACCAAGGGGGGCAAAACCCTCCCATCATCGTTATTCACGGCAATGCGCTTGATGCAATTTCAGACAGCTACAAACGTTATCTTGAATCTTGTATCCGCGAGCATTTCAAGTTGGTGGGAACCCCCTTGCGCATCGAAATGCGCAGCAGTTCAAATCCGTTTGTTAAGGGTTCCGACTGACTATATTTGATCATTGCAGCCTGGTTAATCAACTTCTGTGCACAAGAGTGTGATTAGCCAATCTCTTTAACCCTTCGATTTGCCTCCTCTGACCTGTTTTGCGGTAGGATTGAAGTACGTGTTTGCGTATCAAATTGCCTAATTCAAAAAAAAGATCAAGGAGTCAGATTTATGAAGGTCAAAGAAGTTTTGCGCATCAAGGGCAATACCTTGTTCTCTGTAACGCCGGAATCCAAATTGTCAGACTGCGTTGTCATGATGGCGGAACACGACATGGGTTCACTCGTGGTCATGTCTCAGGGAAAGTTGGCTGGCATGCTCACCTTTCGTGAGGTATTGCGCATTCTGGCCAAACGTCAGATTGAACAGCGCGTGGGCCCAACCCCTCCTTTTACCGAAATCACTGTGGGCGAGGTCATGAACGCTGCGCCCTCCAAGGCATCTTCCGACATGGAGGTTGATGAGCTTCGCAAGTTAATGTTGGAAAATCATCAGCGCTACATGCCAGTGGTGGACGAAGATGTGCTTCATGGCGTGATTTCCTTCCACGACGTTGCCAAGGCCATTCTGGAAGAGCAAGAGTTTGAGAACAAAATGCTCAAGGGTTATATCCGCGACTGGCCGATGGAAGAATCGAATCAGTAAATCAGTTCGTTAATGGATAGCAAGGGCTCGGTTATGAAGGTGGCAGTTGTTGGGGCGGGTGCTGCAGGTTTGGCCTGTGCCCGTGAATTGCAAAATAAAGGCCACACCGTCGAAGTGTTTGAAAAAAGCCGGGGTCCGGGTGGGCGCATGCCAACCCGCTGGGTGGGTCAGACAGAAGCAGACGGTGGTTTTGATCACGGCACGCAGTATTTTTCAGCCGAGCATCCTACATTTTCCAAGTGTGTGCACGCCGCACAACAGGAAGGTGCCGTCCAACTCTGGCAGGGTCAGGTGGTTGATTTGGCCTACACGCAAATCACCCCTCGCAACGGTGCAAATGCCCGCTGGGTAGGTGTGCCAGGCATGAGTGCTTTTGGGCGTTTTTTGGCCAAGGGGCTCACCTTGAAGACGCAAACCCGAGTGACAGACATCAGTCGAAAAAAAGACTCGTGGGCCATCAATACGGTTTCCACCTCAGGGCAGCAGCAATATTCCGAAGGTTGGGACATGGTGGTGTTGGCAATTCCTGCTGAACAAGCAGTGGTTTTTCTTGCAGAAAAGCCGGAATTCCAGTTAAAAGCGGCTCAAATTGTGTCTGCGCCCAACTGGACTGTGATGCTTGAGTTTTCTGAACCGCTGGTCGTCCCGTTTGATGGCGCGTTTGTTCACGATCAGCCGATAGGCTGGATTGCCCGAGACAGCAGTAAGCCCGGGCGTGCAGACCATGAGCGCTGGGTCTTGCAAGCCACTTCAGACTGGTCTTCAAAGCACATAGATTTGTCTGCTGACGAAGCGGGGCGGCAACTCGCCGACGTGTTCTTGTCTGCCTTGGGTTTGTCAGTGGTGCCCGCAAGTTACAGAGCACACAGGTGGCTGTACTCAACGCCATTGAATCCGCTGGATGCCGAGTTTTTGCTTGACCCTGATCTCGGTTTGGCCGCCTGTGGCGACTGGATGAAAGGCGGGCGTGTCGAAAGCGCGTGGCTCAGCGGTTGGGCGCTGGGACAATCAATTCCCAACTAAAAAGCATTTCCAACGCAAGTCGCTCAGGCTTGCTAAAATACGGCATTGACCTTTTTAAGCACTCGCACATGTCAGGTAGCACTTTCGGGCATCTTTTCACCGTCACCAACTTTGGTGAAAGCCACGGTCCGGCCATTGGTTGCGTCATCGACGGTTGCCCCCCCGGCATGCCTTTGTCGCTTGATGACATCCAACCTTTCCTTGATAAACGCAAACCGGGTACTTCCCGCCATGTGACGCAGCGTCAGGAATCAGACACCGTGGAAATTTTGTCTGGTGTGTTTGAAGGGCTGACAACAGGTGCGCCAATTGCATTGTTGATACGCAATGAAGACCAGCGTTCAAAAGACTACGGCAACATCATGGAGACCTTTCGTCCCGGGCATGCCGATTACACCTACTGGCACAAATACGGCATTCGCGATTACCGTGGCGGCGGACGTTCCTCTGCGCGCTTGACTGCGCCTATGGTGGCTGCCGGCGCCGTGGCCAGAAAATGGTTGGCACTGCAGTTTGGCTGCGTCATTCGTGGTTGCATGACACAACTGGGTGAAGTTGAAGTGCCTTTCAAGTCTTGGGATGTAGTCAATGACAACCCGTTTTTTGTGCCCAATAATGAGGTCGTCCCCGAGCTCGAGGCCTATATGGATGCGCTGCGCAAATCGGGCGATTCCTGCGGAGCGGAACTCAGGGTCACCGCTGAAAATGTACCGGTCGGCCTCGG
>JBEIKS010000240.1:0-4165 GCA_040379625.1 Burkholderiaceae bacterium | reverse complement strand
TGCGCTACGCGGTGGGTGCGAGCTACCAATATTCGCCCAAAACCAAATTGAAGTTCGGTGTGGCCTACGACGAAAGCCCTGTCAGCACAGACAACCGGAAAGTTCGCTTACCTGACGAAAACCGGATTGTGTTGGCCGTAGGTTCTCAATACCAGATGGGTGAAAAATGCCGTATAGATGTTGGTTTTCAATACATCAAATCACGTGATGCGAATATTCGCGATGACCAAGGCAATCAAAACCAATACGGTTTAGTCAGCGGTAATGTGAAAGGCGATGCGCAGATACTTTCAACGCAGTTGAATTATTCGTTCTAACAAAAAAATCGGGCACTCGCAATGAGTGCCCGAAGTTTTCAACAAACAAGCAATCAATACACTTCGCTTATTTGTAATTCAGCACAGGTTCAGGTGCGTCTTCCGGCGCGATCAAAATCTCCACATTTTCAGTGTCAACCACCACATCTTTGGTCAAACTGTCTGTCACCAGCCCCGGGAACACAATCACCACGCCCACCATAATGCACTGGATAACGACGTAAGGTACCGCCCCCCAATAGATTTCAGTGGTCTTGACCTGCTTGGGCGCTACGGAACGCAAGTAGAACAAAGCAAATCCAAAAGGTGGGTGCATGAACGAGGTTTGCATGTTGATGCCAAGCAGCACACCAAACCAGATCAAGTCGATACCCAACTTTTCAGCCACTGGCGCCAGCAAAGGCACCACAATAAACGCCAGCTCAAAGAAGTCCAGGAAGAACGCCAGACCAAAGATCAAAAGGTTCACGACAATCAGAAAGCCCAATTGACCGCCCGGTAAATCGCTCAGCAAATGCTCAACCCACTTGTGGCCATCCACTCCATAAAAAGTCAGCGAGAAAATACGTGCACCCAACAAAATGAACACAACAAAGGCAGTCAGGTTGGTTGTATTTTCCATGGCCTGTTTAAGCAGTTTCATGCTCAAGCGCTTGCGCATCAAGGCCATTACCAAGGCACCTGTTGCCCCCATCGCACCGCCTTCGGTCGGCGTTGCAATACCCAGAAAAATGGTACCCAACACCAAGAAAATAAGTGCCAGCGGAGGAATCAGTACAAAGGTCACCTTGCGGGCAATGTTGGACAGCAGCGACAACTTAAGCAGACTGTCAAGGGAGGCAATCACAAACGCCACCGCCAGACCCACGCACATTGAAACCACAATCAGTTCGTCTGTGGCTGTGTCTGCTGCCGCAATGAAACGTGCGTAATAAACGGCACACCCCACCGACAACACAGTCAGAACACCCAATGAACGAAGACCTGCATCGCCGTTGGCTTCGCGTATGGTTCGCGCTTCCTTGGGCAGTGCGGGTACCCACTGCGGCTTGAAAACAGCCACACCTACAATGAACAACACATAGAACAAGGTGAGGATGATTGCAGGAACAAACGCGCCGGTGTACATGTCTCCGACAGAACGTCCCAACTGGTCCGCCATGATGATGAGCACCAGTGACGGTGGAATGATTTGAGCCAAGGTACCCGAGGCAGCAATAACACCGGAAGCAATGCGGTTATCGTAACCGTAGCGCATCATGATGGGCAAAGAAATCAGGCCCATGGAAATAACAGACGCCGCCACCACACCGGTGGTTGCCGCCAGCATTGCGCCCACAAAAATAATGGCGAATGCCAGACCACCACGCACTGGACCGAACAACTGACCGATGGTGTCGAGCAGGTCTTCGGCCATGCCGCTGCGTTCCAGTATCAAACCCATGAAGGTAAAAAACGGAATGGCCAGCAAGGTGTCATTGCTCATGGTGCCCCAGATGCGGTCTGGGAGCGCCTGAAACAAGGACGGACTGAGCAAGTTAAGTTCGATGCCGATGAGGCCGAACACAATACCGCAGGCTCCCAGCGAAAACGCCACTGGAAAACCCACCAACAAAAAGCCCACCATCGCCAAGAACATGATGGGCGCAAGATTTGCAATTAAAAATTCCATCATGAGGCTCCCTGATTATTTTGCATACGCCTGATTTCTTCGGCCAAGGCGGCTTCGGCAGACGGCTCTTCCTTCACCACCAAAGACTCATCCTCAATACCCTTGAGCACAGCAATACGCTTGATCAACTCTGAGGCGCCTTGCAGCAGCAACAGACCGAACCCGACAGGCACCAGCAAGCGTGCCGGCCAAAGCAGCAGGCCGCCAGCGTTGTTGGACACCTCACCTGATTCCAATGAGCTGACGAACACGGGCCACGAAGTGACGAGAACGAGAACACACACCGGTGCCAGAAAAAATATCAGACCAAATACATCAATCCAGGCCTGCCCCCTGGGGCCGAACCGACCGGACACAACGTCGATTCGAACATGGCCGTTCCTGGCCAATGTGTAAGCCCCGCTCAGCAGAAACACCCCGGAAAAGAGATACCACTGCAACTCGAGAAATGCATTTGAACTGAAGTTGAAAAATTTCCGGATCAGCGCATTGAATGTACTGACCAGAACCGCCATCAAAATAAGCCAAATTACACTTTGACCTACCCGCCTGTTCAGGCGGTCGATGACCTTGGATGCATTAAGCATTGCTAACACAGCCACTCCTATCCGAGGTTATAAGGGTTGAAAGGATCAGTTAACTTTTTTAGCTGTTGAACGCGTGGTTTGCATGAAGCTGTCGAAGCGGCCTTCGGCGACTGCGAACCATTGCAATTGGTCTTGCTGGAACTTTCTCCAGTTTTCATAGACTTTCTTGAATTTCGGGTTCTTCGCTGCGTTTTCTTCGTACAACTCAAGTGCAGCCTTGTGTGCTGCCTGCAAAATTTCATTGGGGAAGGCTTTAAGCTGTACACCACTGCCCACAAGACGCTTCAAGGCCTGGGGATTGCGCACATCGTATTTGCCTTGCATTTCCAGATGCGCTTCAGCACACGCCGCTTCCAGAATGGCCTGATACGCCGGAGGCAGTGATTCCCACATCTTGTGGTTCACCAGCAGGGAAACCTGCAGCGAACCTTCCCAGAAACCTGGGTAATAGTAGTTTTTGGCAATTTTTGAGAAACCCAGTTTTTCATCGTCCACCGGGCCTATCCATTCGGCTGCGTCAATGGTGCCTTTTTCCAGCGCGGGGTAAATGTCGCCGCCAGGAATCTGTTGTGGAATCACACCCAACTTGGAAACCACCTGCCCTGCGAAACCACCAATACGCATTTTCAGACCTTTCAAGTCTTCAAGGGTTTTGACTTCCTTGCGGAACCAACCCCCCATTTGCGCGCCGGTATTGCCGCAGGGAATGTTGTAGAGGTTGTAGTCTTTGTAGAATTCGCGCATCAGGGCGGTACCACCGCCTTCAACCATCCAGGCGTTTTGCTGGCGGCTGTTCAAGCCAAACGGCAAGGCGCCGTCAAAAGCGAATGTAGCGTCTTTACCAACAAAGTAGTAGCTCGCCGTATGACCTACTTCAACGGTGCCATCCTTGACTGCATCCAGAACGTTCAGACCGGGAACAATTTCACCTGCAGCAAAAACCTGAATTTGAAACTTTCCACCAGTAGCAGATGCCACTTTTTTTGCAACTGTTTCAGCTGCACTGTAAATGGTGTCCAGACTTTTCGGGAAGCTGGAAGCCAGACGCCATTTGACGCTTGGCAACTCGTTTGCACTTGCAACTGCCGGGGCGATCAATGCGGTTGTAGTGGCCGCAGAAATGAGAAAGGAACGACGCTTCATTAAATACTCCTTGGTGAAAGAATGGTATTTGAAAGCGCGAAGTTTCTTCTGAACAAAATAGGTTGGCAAGCAGTAAAAACCCCGAAGGGTTTACACTACCACTCAGGGTGATTGCCCTGAATGCGAGTCTCAGCTAGGGTTTCAGAAGAGGGGTAGTTATTTAAGGTGAATAAAAAGCACAATTTGGCGCCTTGCTTCTGCAGAGGCAAGTATGTCGATAGACAAAATAAAAAACCGCCTGAACTTTGAAGCTCAGACGGTTTTCTAACCAAATAGAGTTAACTAAGATACTGTAAGCCGAAACTTTTTTCTCAATAGGTTTTATAGGAAAGAAACTTTCCGGACAACACGACATTGACGCGATCGCCTTTCGGGTCGGCTTCACGTTGTATGTCCATTGAAAAATCAATGGCAGACATAATACCGTCACCGAACTCTTCGTGAAT
>JBEIKS010000239.1:0-4169 GCA_040379625.1 Burkholderiaceae bacterium | reverse complement strand
CCATCTAAACCGATGATCAACACCCGCCCCGGGGTCAATGAGCCGGCAATGTCTGTTTCAGATGGCTGCGTTACAACTCCGCCCACAGAGGCGTTGGGACCTGTCGCATCGCCCAAGCAGGCTGTCAGTCCGAGTGCCGCAACCATTAGAAAAGCGAAGACCCTTATATTGATGCATTTGATGGGCGGGCCACTGCTATCTTGGGCTTTCATCTCGACAGACGTTCTGTTCATAAGACTCTTGCTTTAGTGGTTTCGATGAGGGATGTTGGGGCACACTGCCCTGTAGTGTGCGCCCAAGGTATTACAGGTTCTTTTCAGTTCGCATCATCAGCTTTGGCCTGGAACAATGCGCGCCATCATCCCATGGTGGACGTCGCTGTGAAGTGGCTTGCAAACCGGCAGTAGTGTCGCCTGATGCAACCTGGGTGCGTAATCAATTGTTCAACCAATAATCATCGGCCCTCTTGCCTGTAAATGCCCTGATAGGTTCTTCAGGCTTCACCGCGCAGTTTGCTGTGACCCAACCTGGCGGCGTCGGTGCGGTAGCATCACCTGGTGCATGTTCGGCAGCCCAGTCAGCCAACGCTTTGTAACAAGGGGGTACACCCCTGGAAATCATTGTTTTTTCATCCGGAACGTAACTGTCTCCATTAGACTGTGCCCAAGCAGCGGCAGTGATGGCCAACATGGCAGCCACAACCACCGTTTGTTTTATAGTTTGTTTCATTTTGCTGCCCTAACTTCAATTTTGCCAACTTGGTGCAAGTGGCAGGGTTTGCGTCACGATGCTGAAAGCATAGTTCAAGGGCCTTGTCGGATCTGTGGGATTGAGCGCTTATGTCGCTGTACGCTGGCCAAATCGGTCGTTTGTTTTTAAGGGAGATTTGTTTTGAATATAGTGTTTGGAAAACCACCCTTTGAAGATTGGTTTTTAGCGTTGAGAGAGCAAGAACAAACCATGTTCAGGGTGCCGTTAAACACATTGTCTTTGGAAAAAATACGGGCTTATGTCAAATCCAATGCCGTCGATTTGTTGGTTCCCCTGCGGTATGAAGATATGCGGTTTTTATCGCTTCATGATGTGGGATGCCCTTATTTGTCACCACCCAACTTTGAAATTGTCCGGGTTTTAAATGAAAAGAATCTTTTTGTTGATTTGATGCTTTACAACGAATTGGATGATTTTTTGCCGGAAATCTATGTCGTTTGCACCAAAACGCCAAAAACGTACAAGCCAATCAAGTATCCCGCGGTGTTCAAGCCAACGGTGGGCCTTGCGGGGCAGGGTGTAAAAATTCTCAATGAGGAAGCAGACCTTCCTGAAGGACAAACCAACTATATTGTGCAAGCGTATATTGAGGGCTCAAAAGAGTACGTTGGAAATTATGTTTTTTATAGAGGCGAATTGCTGTTTTCTCAGGTGATGTCACAAGTCTATGAGGGCGATCGTCATATTAAACATGGAAAGATGACCAACAATGAGATTGTTCAAGATTTCGACCACCGACAATTTTCCAGAATCTTTTCTCTTTTGAAGTACACCGGGCCCGTGTGTATTGACTTTAAATTGATTGACTCAAAGGTCAAGATTTTTGAAATTAACCCGCGTTTTGGTGGGACGATTGTTTGCAATTACATGACGGATGTTGTTGAAGCGCTCAGTTCCCAGTCCGAACAGATTTTTTCAGGTGCATCACGTAATTTATCCCAGTTAAACAAGGAAGCTTAATGACACAAACCACTTCAAACCAGCCCGACGCGTCCAGTCAAACCCAGTCTGTTTTGATTGATCGGCTGAACTGGCGTTATGCCACCAAGAAGATGGATCCGACAAAAGTCGTTACGCAGGACAAGGTTGATCGTATTCTGGAGGCTGCCCGTCTGGCGCCAACTTCCAGTGGCCTGCAGCCTTATGAGATTTTTGTGGTGACCAACACAGCGGTGCGCGAGCGCATCAAGGCGATTGCATGGAATCAGGGTCAGGTGACGGATTGTTCCCATTTATTGGTGTTCGCTGCTTGGGATGACTACACTGCAGAGCGCATCAACATGATGTTCGATCTGACCAACGAAGTGCGGGGTGTTAAAAACGAGGGTTGGGAGGCTTATCGCAACAAGTTGCTGGCAAGTTACCCCCAGCGAGGTGCTGAAGCCAACTTCGCACATGCGGCCCGTCAAGCCTATTTGGGCCTTGCAGCGGCATTGATGGCCGCAGCATTTGACGAAGTCGACAGTACCCCCATGGAGGGCTTTGACCCCACTGCGCTCGACGAGATCCTCGACTTGCGCGCCCGCGGTTTACGCAGTGTGGCCTTGTTGCCTTTGGGTTACCGGCAAGCAAGTGGCGACTGGTTGGTGAATCTGAAAAAGATTCGCAGACCGAGATCTCAGTTCATTACCGAGATTTCATAAGGCGTCAGTGATGGGATTATTTGCCTGCTCGTGAAGGAAAATGTTATTTTTTTTCTGTGGGCAAATACAGTGCAGCCTGTTAATTTAGGATTGGACAAGAAGATTTAAAAACCAACCTAAAAAGGCTTTATGAACCGCTTGAAGACAGCGCTGACATACGGATGTATTTTCGCAACGGCCTGTCTTCTTCTCGGTTGGACGTTTCGCAGCGACATTGCGCTCGTATTGGCCAAGCGCGCCATTACGCGCAATGTGGCGCTTGAGCCCCTTACTCAATTACCCGACGGCTTGCATGTCGCTTTGTGCGGCACAGGCTCTCCGTTTCCCGATCCGCAACGCGCAGGGCCGTGTACAGCAGTGATTGCCGGGTCGCGCATGTTTGTGGTGGATGCCGGCACTGGTGCGGGTCGAAACTTGCAGCGCATGCGCTTGCCGATTGGCAGCATCGAAGCCGTGTTGCTCACGCATTTTCATTCAGACCATATTGATGGGTTGGGCGAGTTGCTGTTGCAGCGGTGGATCAGCAACGCCAATTCAGTGCCTGTGCAAGTGATTGGGCCGGTCGGGGTTGAAGCAGTGGTGGGCGGTTTAATGTCAGCGTACTCCCAAGACAGGGATTATCGCGTCGCCCACCATGGTGCTTACGTGGTTCCTCCCAGTGGATTTGGTGCAAAAGCGCAGGCGTTTAAATTGGACAAGGCGGCCAACAGTGTTGTTTTATTCAAGGATTCTGACTTGGAGATACTGGCGTTTGAAGTGGACCACGGGCCGGTGAAGCCTGCCATGGGCTATTTGTTTCGTTACAAGGGGCGCAGTGTTTTAATCAGCGGCGACACTCGTAAATCTGCGAACCTTGAGGCACACGCCGCTGGCGTGGATGTTTTGCTGCACGAGGCGCTGGCGCCGAACCTTGTCAGTGAAATCGGCGGTATTGCCCAAGCGGCGGGGCGTCCTGCGCTGGCGCAAATCATGAGCGACATTCAGAACTATCACACAACCCCCTCAGAGGCCGCGCAAATTGCGCAAAACGCCAAGGTAGGCTTGTTGGTGTTCAACCATATTGTGCCTCCCATACCCCTGTCTGCGCTGGAAGACTTGTTCTTGCAAGATGCGCGGCAACGCTACAGCGGCGCCCTCAGGATAGGGCAGGACGGTGATTTCATCTCGCTGCCGGCTGCAGGTGGCGCTTTCACCCTCAGCAGCAGACTATGAAAATAATCGGCCCTTTGTTCACCCGTTGCTTCACCAGCGACCTGCTTCGCCGCGCCAGACGTTCTGCATTTTCCTTGGTACGCAAACAAGCGGTGGTGCATTATTTTCATCAAATTGACGACCCGTATGGCGCGCTGCTGTTGCCCTTGCTTGCTCAGTTGGCGTCGCAGTATCAGGTGGTGTTTCAATTGCATTGTGTACCGGCGCCTGAAGACGCTGCCACACCCGACAGGGCGAGACTGAACGCCTGGGCTTTGCGCGATGCAGAACAACTCAGGTTGCGGCTGAAGCTGGCGCCCTTTGCGCCTTTGAGTCCGCCTGTGGGGTCATTGAAACAGCAGGGCCTGTCTTCCTTGGTGTACGCCTTTAAAAATGGCGGGGGGCTGAACACTGCGGCGTCCATTTGCAACGCGGTGTGGTCAGGCGATGAGGCCAGCATTGAGGCCTTGCCAAAAGCCTCTGCCGCTGATGTGGATCAGAGCCTTAGGGCGGGTGAGCGCATGCGCAATCGCCTGAAGGGTTATCTGGCGTCTTCGTTGTGGT
>JBEIKS010000238.1:0-4188 GCA_040379625.1 Burkholderiaceae bacterium | reverse complement strand
TCCACCACGATGACATCGACACCGGCGTTGGCCAGCAACTCAATGCGCTCTTCGGTGCCGGCACCCACGCCAACGGCAGCGCCTACCCGGAGTTTTCCGAGTTCGTCTTTGCTTGCTGTTGGGTGTTCTGTGGCTTTTTGAATGTCCTTGACGGTGATGAGCCCGCGCAAGTTGAAATCGTCATCAATGACCAATACACGTTCAAGCCTGTGCGTGTGCATCAAGCCTTTGGCTTCATCAAGGGAGGCGCCTTCCCTGACGGTGACCAGGCGCTCTCTGGGCGTCATGATCTGGCGCACAGGAATGTCCAGCCTGTTCTCAAAACGCAAGTCGCGGTTGGTAACAATACCAATGACTTTTTTGCCTTCAACCACAGGCAGACCTGAGATGCGGTGCTGCTGGGTAAGGGCCATGACTTCGCGAACAGACAGGTCGGGCGTTATGGTGATCGGGTCTCTGAGTACACCAGCCTCATGTCGCTTGACCTTTGCCACTTCCATGGCCTGCTGCTTGGGCGTGAGGTTCTTGTGGATAATGCCGATACCGCCTTCCTGGGCGATGGCAATGGCCAGTCGCGCTTCAGTGACGGTGTCCATTGCGGCGGAAACCAAAGGGATGTTGATCGTAATATTTCGAGTCAGACGCGTAACCAAAGACGTGTCTTTAGGCAACACATCTGAAAAAGCTGGGACTAGCAGTACGTCATCGAAGGTGAGCGCTTTTTGCGTGACACGCATCAGATTCTCCAAGGCACAAAGACAGATTATAAGCGAAAAGCAAAGTGTTTCATGGTGGTGAAGACGGTCTGGCGAGCCTGCGACGCCTTTTTGGCGGATGTTTTTTATGATTTGCCCGGCGTCTGCGGCTTTCCATGGGATTAAAGTGCAGCCTATCCAGTATTTCCACCCGGTCGCCTTCGTGCAGAATATCGTTGATCCCGCTGGTCACGCCAAAAATACAAACCGCTTTTTCTGCAATCAGGGTTTCAATGTGGTTGCGCCCCAATCCTCTTTCCAGCAAAAAGCTGCAAAGACTCAGGCCCTCTGCAACATCAAAGACCAGAGGCAGGCGCTCAAGAATACCTCCGTCTTCTTCCAGCAAGGTGATGAAGCTGACTTTCATCGGGTTTGCTTAGCCATAGACAGATTCAGCCCGTTTGATGAAACTGTCCACCAAGCTGTTGGAAATGTTTCCGAACACCGGACCCACCACCTGCTCCAGCAATCGGCTGGAGAATTCGTAATCGAGTTTGAGGCTGACCTTGCAGGCATTTTCCCGTAGCACCAGAAACTCCCAACGGCCGGTGAGGCTTCGAAAGGGGCCATCCACCAGATTCATATCAATATAGCTGCCATCGGTTTGGGTGTTTTCGGTGGTAAAAGACTGACGGATGCCCTTGAATGCAATGGCCAAGGTAGCAACAATGCGTGTTGTTGAGCTTTCCTTGATATCGGCCCCGTTGCACCAGGGAAGGAATTCAGGGTAGAGAGCAACGGAATTTACGAGCTCAAACATTTGTTGGGCACTAAACGGAACCAGGGCGGATTTTTCAACAATGGCCATGCAATGTCACCCCGTTGGTGGGTGATTCCTGGATTGTGGGTAGAATCGCTATTTTAGCGGTCTCAGCGATTCTTTGCCTGAGATCTCTTACGGAAGCATAAATACGCATGAGCATTGTTCAAAATAAAAAAGCAGGTTTTGATTTCTTCATTGAGGAACGCTATGAAGCGGGCCTCGTGTTGCAAGGCTGGGAGGTTAAAGCCATCCGGGCCGGCAGAGCGCAAATCAAAGAGTCTTACGTCATTATTCGAAGCGGCGAGCTATTTTTGCTCAACGCCCATATTTCTCCTTTGCAATCAGCCTCTACACATGTCACGCCGGAGTCGACCCGAACCCGAAAACTGCTACTGAAAAGCGAGGAAATCCGTCGTCTGATCGGTAAAGTCGAACAACGTGGCTACGCCTTGGTGGCCCTTGACATGCACTACACGCGCGGCCGGGTGAAACTGGACATCGGTCTGGGCAAGGGAAAGAAGCAACACGACAAGCGCGAAACCGAGAAAGAAAAAGACTGGGTACGCGAAAAGCAGAAGATCATGAAAACCAACCGCTGCTAATCGCGTCGGGGTGGGTCAGGGCTTGGGCCGCTGTACGATGCTCATCGCCGCCGCAATCAGCCCTGACATGTCCGCAAAGTTGGACGGCACAATCAAGGTATTGTTTTCCTTGGCCAATTGCCCGAATGCTTCTACATATTTTTCTGCCACCTTCAGATTTACCGCTTCGCTGCCACCCGGTTGATTCAACGCCAAAGCCACTTTTCGAATGGCCTCTGCATTTGCTTCAGCCAAGGCCTTGATCGCACTGGCCTCCCCTTCAGCCCTATTGACAGCGGCGATACGCTCACCTTCGGAGCGGGCAATGGAAGATTCCCGTTCACCGGTTGCGATGTTGATTTGCTCTTGCTTGCGTCCTTCCGATGCTGCAATCAGCGCGCGTTTTTCCCGCTCCGCCGTGATTTGCGACTGCATGGCATGCAAAATCTCCTTCGGGGGGGTCAGGTCCTTGATTTCATAACGTAAAACTTTCACTCCCCAGTTCAAAGCGGCCTCATCGAGTGCGCTTACAACGCTGGAATTAATGTAGTCGCGCTCTTCAAAGGTTCGGTCGAGTTCCAGTCGGCCCACCACCGACCGCAAGGTGGTCTGTGCCAACTGAGTGACCGCAACAATGTAGTTGCTTGAGCCGTAGCTGGCCCGCATCGGGTCTGTGACTTGGAAGTACAGAATGCCGTCAATTTGAAGCTGTGTGTTGTCTCGGGTAATACAGACCTGACTTGGCACGTCGAGCGCAATTTCTTTTAGCGAGTGCTTGTAGGCAACCCGGTCAATGAAGGGGATAAGAAAATTAAGGCCGGCGCCGAGATTTCTATCGAATTTTCCTAAACGTTCCACCACCCACGCATTTTGCTGGGGCACGATTCTCAGGGTCTGCGAGAGGAAGACAACCACGAGAATCAGAAAGATTAATGCGAAATCCATACATTCCTTTTTGTTGCAAAAGCGGGGTCGATTGAATGTGAAACATAGTTGCTTACTTTTTTGTAGTCGCTTACTTTTTCAGTACAAGTTTACTGCCTTCAATTGCAGCAATGCGGTAGACGCCAGGTTGGCAAACCTCACCCTGCATGGCAACGGCTTGCCATCCGGCTCCCCGGTACTTGACCTCGCAGGCATGGTCTGGGCTCCAGTGATCTACCGTTACGCTAGCACCGATATCAAGTTGACCCAGGGGGTTCGCACCCTCCTCGTCCTGCGCTTGTTTTTGACTTCTGATTTGCCATACGACCAGACTGGCGGCCAGACCGATAAGGCTGGCGACAGCCAGTTGTACGCTCAGAGATGTGCCGATGTAGGCGCAGGCCGCGCCTGACAGCGCGCCTATGGCCAACATCAGCAAATAGAAGGTGCCCGTCAGCATCTCGCAGACCAACAAGGCGCCTGCGAGACTTAACCAAACTGCTTGAACCGACATGCACCACTCCTAGAACTACGTCACCTTACATTTTGGCGATTCTTTGCCAAGTGTCAATGACTGTGTCAGGATTTAGTGAGATTGACAGTATGCCTTCTCGCGTTAGCCACTCCGCAAAATCAGGATGGTCAGAGGGACCTTGCCCGCAAATACCGACATACTTGTTGGCATCCCGGCACGCTTTGATGGCTTTTGACAGCAAAGCCTTCACAGCAGGATCCCTCTCGTCGAAATCAGCCGCCAGCAGTTCCAGGCCAGAATCCCGGTCCAGACCCAAGGTCAGTTGCGTCAAGTCGTTTGAGCCGATTGAAAAACCATCAAAGAACTCAAGGAATTCATCGGCAAGCACTGCGTTGGAAGGCACTTCGCACATCATGATGAGACGCAAGCCGTTTTCTCCGCGCTTCAAGCCGTTGGCAGCCAGCAAATCCACCACTCGCGCGGCTTGCTTCAAGGTGCGCACGAAGGGAATCATGATTTCCACATTGTGCAGCCCCATGGTTTCCCTGACGCGCTTGAGTGCTTCACATTCCATGCGGAAACACTCGGCAAATTCTTCCGAAATATAACGTGCCGCACCCCGGAAGCCGAGCATCGGGTTCTCTTCTTCGGGCTCGTAGCGGCTGCCACCAATCAGTTTTCTGTATTCAT
>JBEIKS010000237.1:0-4201 GCA_040379625.1 Burkholderiaceae bacterium | reverse complement strand
GGGAAATACTCCGCATAACCCTCAACCATTTCATTCTGATACACCTCGCGGCCCAGAATTTCCTTGCGGATGACATGCATCAGCAAACGGGCTGTGACGAAAGTGTAGGCCGGATCGACTTCGATCATGGCACGTGCGGACAAAATGGCGGACTTGAACACCTCTTCGACCTTTACACCGTCGTAGATGTTTTTAAGTGTTTCGCCGAGTACGTGGTCAACATTGACCAAACCCTCAAAACCCACTGCAGCCGATTCAATGACAATGCGAAGTGCAGCCACATCGAGCGGGCGGGAAACACCACCATCCACTACATTGATGACCACCACCGGGCCAGTCTCCTTGACCTTCTGGGCACGCTCTTGCGACCGCTTTTCACGGTAGAGCACATAGGCGCGGGCAACATCGTGCTCGCCAGAACGCATCAGGGCCAGTTCAACCTGGTCTTGAATGTCCTCAATGTGCAGTGTGCCGCCGGAAGGCTGGCGACGGATCAAGGCATTTACAACTGCGCCGGTGAGGTCTTCAACCAGTTGGCGTACGCGCGCAGAACCTGCGCCCTGCCCACCCGTGATGGCTAAAAATGCTTTTGTAACAGCAATGCTGATTTTGCTCGGTTCGAAAGACACCACAGAGCCGTTGCGGCGGATGACTTTGAACTGCGTGAGCGCGGAATTAATGGACTGAACCACTCCGCCACTCGTTACACCTGCCGTTGAAACAGAGGGATTTTGGGCAAGAGCTTCTGAGCCTTGTAGCATCTAAGGGTCTCCGGATAAAGGACTTTTTTGAGGTTTACGGTATTTTTTATATTGGTGGCTGGCTGCTGCCGACCACTATATGTTGTGTTTAACCGTTGCTTGAGAACTAATTGTAGTGGTGTTGCAATGATTTTGCAACGTGACACCTTCTGTTATTTTTGAACGTTCCGGTCATTTTCTGCCGCAATTTTGGGCAATTGAGACCAATCAAAAAACGGGCCCGGGTCGCTCTTGCGCTCTGGTGCTATGTCGCTGTGTCCAACCCAGTGGAGAACCGCCCACTGAGCGGAGATTGCATCACAAAGCGCAGCCAGACTGCGATACTGGGCAGGTTCGAAGGGCTCGAACCCTGAACCTTCAAGTTCAATGCCGATTGAAAAATCATTGCATTTTTCTCGTCCACGCCATTGCGAGACGCCCGCATGCCATGCCCGATGCAAACAAGACACCAACTGAACCACCTCACCCGTGCGGGCAATGAAAAAATGCGCCGACACCCGCAAACCCCGCAGCACTTCAAATTCGGGGTGCTGACCCGGATTCAGGCGATTACAAAACAGGTCCAGCGGCGCATGGGTACCGAACTGGCGCTCAGGCAAGCTGATGTAGTGCATCACCACCATGTCGATGGCAACACCTGCAGGGCGTTCGTCAAAGTTGGGAGAAACCACAGGGCGGGCATGCCGCCACCAACCGGCTAACCAAGACGCCTCAGGGGGCGAAGCCCCAAGGCTTGAAGGCTCAGACACCAAGCCGCTCACCGCTGGCTTGGGCGTGCGCTTTGCTGCAATAGAACCGCCCTTCCACCATCACGCCTTCAGTCAGGGGCGCAAAAGCCCCGCAATGCTTGCAAGTCAGTATGGTGGCTTCTTCATTGCGACCCGGCAAAGGCGGGGCATCCTTCTTTTTGTTCAAAGACTTGCCTGACCAGCTTTTATAAGCAACCCAGGCCACCGCACCCAACACCAGAAAAAACAAAATACGAGCCATACTTGACCTCAGACAACGGCAGCGCCGTTACAGCGCCTTGTGCAAAACAACTTCCAGCACAAAACGAGAACCGACATACGCCAACAGCAATGTAGCAACGCCCGCCATTGTCCAGCGCAGTGCGGTTTTACCCCGCCAGCCACGCAGATGCCGGCCCAGAAGCAGCGCCCCGAAAATAGCCCAGGAAACAACGGTGAACACCGTCTTGTGATTAAACTGCATGGCCTTGTTCAACCACTGTTCGGTGAACAACACGCCACTGAGTATGGTCAGCGTCAGCAGAAAAAAACCAACGGAAATAAACTTGAAAAGCAAACGCTCCATGGCGAGCAAAGGAGGCAAGCGATCAAGGAGGTTGGGCATGACATCGGTGGAATGGTCTTGCGGCCCGACTGCACCCCCCCCTGCTGCCCGCACAGGCCGGTGCAAGCGCCTTTCCTGCAGGGACATAAGCACCGCGTGTGCCGCCGCAAGCGACACCACACCGGAGGCCGCCAAGGCGATGCTGAGGTGTGCCTTGAAATACCAACTGTCTACATAATTGCCAGTCAAGGAACCTTCAAAAAACACCGGCAACAACAAACCCACCGCTGCAGCCGGATAGGCCACCACCTCAAGTACCGACCAATGCCCGGTCACACCTTCCAGCCACAACACCACGCAAGCCAGCCAGAAAGTGATGCTCAGGGCGGGTGCAAAGCCGAAACGCATGCCTTCCACCGTAAACACCTGCTGGTGCCACAACACACCGTGAACCAACAGAACAGTGAACAGCAGCGCCGCCCTGCCCCACCGGGGGGAAGGCGACAACGCGTGAGATGCATTGCGCAGCGCAGAAAACGCAGCCCAAACATCAATTGCGATCACCAAAGCGTACAATATCCAAGAATTCATACACACAGTTTAACCGATACGCGCCCAAGCGAAAGCCACCCACCCATGTTTGAAAACCTATCCGATCGTTTGACGCGGGTCGTCAAAACCATGAAAGGCGAAGCCCGCCTCACAGAATCCAACACCCAGGACATGTTGCGAGAAGTTCGCCTCGCATTGCTTGAGGCCGATGTGGCCTTGCCGGTGGTGCGGGAATTCGTCAATAGCGTCAAGGAACGCGCCATGGGAGAGGATGTCATCAACAGCCTGACCCCGGGGCAGGCCCTGGTGGGTATTGTGCACAAGGAACTGAGCAAGTTGATGGGCGATGCGGCCGTCGACCTCAATCTGGCAACCCAGCCCCCGGCAATCATCCTGATGGCGGGTTTGCAGGGCTCCGGTAAAACAACCACCACCGGCAAACTGGCAAAATACCTGAAAGAACAAAAAAAGAAGAAGGTTCTGACAGTTTCAGCCGACGTTTACCGTCCTGCGGCCATCCAACAGCTTAAAACGGTGACAGGTCAAGCGGGCGCTGAATGGTTCCCTTCAACACCCGATCAAAAGCCGGAAGACATTGCGCGCGCCGCCATTGACCACGCCCGCCGTCACCTGTTTGACGTCCTGATTGTGGACACGGCCGGCCGCATGGGTATTGATGAAGCCATGATGCGTGAAATCACCGCACTGCACGGTCTGCTCAACCCCATTGAAACCTTGTTTGTTGTAGACGCCATGTTGGGTCAAGATGCGGTGAACACCGCAAAGGCCTTCAATGAGGCCTTGCCCCTGACTGGCGTGGTATTAACCAAGCTGGACGGCGATTCGCGTGGTGGCGCAGCACTTTCTGTGCGCAACATCACGGGCAAACCCATCAAATTTTTGGGTGTTGGTGAAAAACTCACCGGCCTGGAAGTATTTCACCCTGAGCGGCTGGCAGGCCGAATCTTGGGCATGGGCGACATTGTTTCGCTGGTAGAAGAAGCGCAACGCGGCATGGACGAGCAAGCCGCGATGAAACTGGCGGGCAAACTCAAGAGCGGCAAAGATTTCGACCTTGAAGACTTCCGCGATCAAATATTGCAGATGAAACGCATGGGCGGCATTCAAAGCTTGATGGACAAACTGCCGGCTCAATTGTCGAAGGCCGCAGGTGAGGTGAACCCGGATCAGGTGGACAAGCAGGTTCGCCAACTGGAGGGCATCATTTGTTCGATGACGCCGACTGAGCGTCGCAAGCCTGATCTGATCAAGGCTTCGCGCAAACGCAGAATCGCGACAGGTGCGGGGGTTCAGGTCCAAGAGGTTAATAAACTGCTGAACCAATATGAGCAGATGCGGGGCATGATGCGGCAGATGCAAAAAGGCGGCATGGCGAAAATGATGAAGCGCATGGGTGGAATGATGGGGAAAAAAGGCGGAATGCCACCGTTCTGAGGGCGGTTGGGGGGGTAGTTTAAAATTTTGGGTTGTGGTTTTGGGTTGTGGTTTTGGGTTGTGGTTTTGGGTTGTGGTTTTGGGTTGTGGTTTTGGGTTGTGGTTTTGGGTTGTGGTTTTGGGTTGTGGTTTTGGGTTGT
>JBEIKS010000236.1:0-4210 GCA_040379625.1 Burkholderiaceae bacterium | reverse complement strand
GTTGGTCTTGTTGAAATGCCCAAAAAAACAAATCAAAAACAATAGATTAAGCGAGTTTTATACTATAAATTTTTAAAGGAGCTTCAATTTCCGGAAGCATGAAGCCATTGGCCATGAGTTGTTCTCGATGCCTTGAAAGAGGGTGTTATCAGCCGTTGCTCGACGCTCTTTTCGAGTTCGCAGAAATAAACAAATTTTTTATCAAAAACAGTATTTTTAGGGCATTTTTGCGCACTCAATTGCATTTTTGCGCATAATGACGGTATGAATACAGAAAATTATGTCGGTGGTGCGTGGTTGGTGGCTCACTATGGCATTGAGCTTGCCCTGCCGTTGTTTGTGCAAAGTCGTATTGGCGGGCGTCGCGCAAGCGCAGTGGTGGACGGTGTTGCTGTGGAAACTTTTGTCGCAAGCATGCGACCGAAGGCCAACTTGCGCGGGCATCTGGTTTTTCATCTCAAGCACGAGGTGCTGCATCTGGAGCTTTTGGCGCGGGTGTTTTCCAAGGCAGACCCCGCCGAGTTGGTGGAATGGATTGATGAAGAGCCTGGCGGCCAATACGCACGTCGCGCTGGCTTCCTGTTTGAGTGGCTAACAGGTTCGGAGCTCAAGGTTCATGCTGAAATTGCGGGCGCCTATGTTGATGCAGTGGATGAGCAAAAATGGGTGGTGGCGTCGCCGGGTTGTGCGCGGTCGAATCCGCGTTGGCGTGTGACAGATAACCTGCCAGGCTCACCCGCTTTTTGCCCGATGGTTCGCAAGACCGAAGCGCTCGCGCTGGCTGCGTCGGTGGATGTGCAGCGCCTGTTGAATGATCTGGAGTTGGAGTTCGGGGCGGAGGTGTTGATGCGTTCCGCCGTCTGGATGACCCTGCGCGAAAGCAAGTCGAGCTTTGCCATCGAGGGCGAGTCAGATCAGTCTGAACGCATACAACGTTTTTCCGACGTATTGGCGCGAAGAACCGGGCATGGTCCCCCGCCATTGGATGACGCCACGCTGGCCCAACTGCAGGCGGACATTCTGGGCAAACGCAGCACGCTGCAACGGTTTGGTATTCGCCAGTCTCCAGTATTTGTGGGCGAGGTTGTCCGCTATCAGGAAGTGGTTCACTATGTTGCCCCGCCGCCTGAAGACCTGCCAGCCATGCTGGAAGGGCTGACCACTTTTCTGGAACGTACGCATGGGCAGTCTGCAGCGATGCGCAGTGCTGTAATGGCGTTCGGTTTTGTGTATATCCACCCCTTGGCGGACGGCAACGGGCGGGTGCACCGTTTTCTGATTAACGACATTTTGCGGCGCGACGGTGTGGTGAGTGCTCCGATGGTTCTGCCAGTTTCATCCTTGATCGACAGCAAGCCCGCAGAGCGTCAGGCCTACAACCAGATACTCGACACCGTTTCTCGGCCGCTGATGAGGCTTTTGGATGGGCAGTACGAATTTGCACCATTGCAGGCAGCGTTTCCGGACGGCATCCATTCGAACTTTGTTTTTCGGGGCAATGACACGGCACGTCCGGCCTGGCGCTATCCGGACCTGACGCGGCATGTTGTTTATCTGGCCGATGTATTGGAGCGAACCGTTCGCGACGACATGCGAAACGAGTCGCGCTACCTGCGCGCCCATGCCCGCGCCCGCGAGGCGATCAAAGAGCTTGTGGAAATGCCTGACCTGCAAGCTGACCGAGTCATCCGTTCGGTACAAACCAATCAGGGGCAGTTGTCGAATGTTCTGAAAAAGGAAATCCCGTTGCTTGCAGACCCCGCGCTTTGGGCGGCAATTGTGCAAGCCATTGAAGGCGCATTTGATTTGAGCGCAGCTTCATAGTGCAGGCGGTGAGCCGGGACTTTTTTCTGTCGAAGCGGCCAGCCTTATACACCGCCAGCCCCGTGGGGTGTATGCAGAACCGCCGTCAATGCCCATGAACCGCCTTCCAGGCTGCGTACTCGGACGGTCGTAAGCCGTGGCGCGCCAACACGCCTTCGTGCAGCCTTCGGAGCTCTTCGACAGTCAGTGCCTGTACATCCGCCTGTGAGCCCTCAGGTACGCGCTCTGCCACGGCTCGCTGAATGCAGGCAAACGGTTCAAGTTCCGGATGTGTAATGACTTCGCGAATGGTCTGCTTAATGAAATCACGCCATGCCAGGCGAAGGGGGTCGGGCTCCGCCAAGTCTTGTTTGATCGCCAGATATTCCTGCGTGGAACGCTCGTAGGCCCAGATGTAAAGGTCGCGCAGCAGTTCCACTCGGGTCATTTCGTAGACGCCGAGCGTGGCCCGACTGTATGCCTGCTCCGGCAAATCCAGAAAAGTCAGCGGACAAAGGTTTGCACGGAACAGCGGCAGATTCGCAGCCAACCGTGAGGTGCGTTTGTTGATGTCGGCAAATGGCTGCAGGTAGGGCAGATGCACCATCATGAAGAAGGATTGTTCAAACGAATCTTCAATCTGGCTTGCTTTGGCTAGCAGCACTTCCAGCGCTTCTTCGATTTGTTGTGGCGTTGAGAGCGGGCGATAAACGCTTTTGCCAATGTCTACGGCGTGCTGGCGAATGCGTCCCTCATCTGCCGGGTTGGGTAGCAGGTTTTCTGCCAAAGCGCTGTGCAAGTTCATCAGTGTGTAGCGGTTGAACTCTGCACTATCGATGTTTTCGACCAGCAGTTCGATTGCCGTCTTGTGGTTCAGAATCATCTGGGTCTCGATGGCCGCCTTGCCCTGTGCGGCCTTGCCATGCTCGATGAGCTCTCGCGTATCTAGCCGGGAGTATGTGTTGCCCTCCAGATGGCTTGATGCCCATGATAAATCGATCAGCAATCTGTTGAGCATGGCGCGGCTGTAGGTGCCCGCAGGTTTGTGGGCGTCAGTGGTTCTGCCCATCTTGTGTAATTGGCGGCGCAGGGACTCAGACAAATACCAGGTTTCATTGGGGCGGTAAGCATCCAGAAAATCACGCTGATAGCCTACTGGCTTCCTCGCCTCCAGAGGCTGATCGATATAGGCAAGGATGTCCTGGCTGTCGGCAGACATGGGAATAAATGGCGGGAATCCCTCTGGTCTGGTGGCCAGAACAGCGGTGCCAGATTGCGCAGCTGCACGAAAATAGCGACGGGCCCGACCTGCACCCGTTGCTGCGATTTGGCCGTTTTCGAGCAGCTTTGCGATCAAGCGCTGTGCTGTTCGTCTGGCAATGTCAGGATGCGCGGCTAGCAGTTCGGTCAGCGTCAATCCGCTTACTGAGGACCGGATGCTGTGCAGCAACTCTGTTTTGGATGACATAGCGTTTTGGCGCCGTTCGAGATTCACAGGGTGAAATTATGGCGCAGTTTATAAAACTGCGCCACATTGAACAGCCCCGGGTTTTGAGGAGGCTAACGGATCAGGACTGGCAGCATCTTTCGTACATCGCCATGCAGCGATGTCAGCGTGCTGTCGAATGAAATGTGTGGCATTTGATCTCGGACGAGTTGAGCCACTGCCCGAGCTTGGTCCAGGTCGCGTGGTTTTTTGAGGGGTTCGCGCGTAGTCAGGTCAGAGAGCCAAGCCTTGTGCAAGGCAAAAGCGCGTGGGTCAGGTACCCTCAGCGGCACGGGCCAGCCATCCTCGTCAATAGCGACTGCATCGAGTTTTGGGGAATTCAACAGCCACTGCAGGCCGGGCACTTCAGCGGCAACCCAATCTGATTCAGCGAACGTGATCTTTTCCGCGATGTGCATGCCTCGCGGTGCGATCACCAGATCCACCAGAAACTGGCCGGCATTGGCAGCGCGGTAGCCGTTTTCGCGAACACATTCAAATGTTTTGTCCGCTTTTTTTAGCAGACCAAGTAATCCATTCCCATCCAGTTTTTCCGATGCGATGATCATCTTTTTCCGAGCATCGTAGAGTAAATCGACATCACCAGACGCCATTAATTCAAGCAGAAAGTGCGATCCTGCAACGGCTTCATAGGCGTAGACGGTCCTGTGCCACGGTGCGTCCAGCGCAAAAAGCCTCCAATAATTCCTCGGTTTGCGCCGATCTAGGCCCAAGCGTCTTGCCGTTACCGCGCCGGTCCCGGTCTCTGAACAAATATTCTGTGTTGCGTACTATTTTCCAACGCATGCCGTAAGTGTAAGACGCCGCATGGCTCAAGGCGGACCGGTAGTTTTCAAAAAGTTGTTCGGTATTGACTTGGTGAAGTCGTTGTTGATTTGATAGCGGCTTCATAATGTTTCC
>JBEIKS010000235.1:0-4220 GCA_040379625.1 Burkholderiaceae bacterium | reverse complement strand
TCGGTGATTTTTCGCCACAGCGCCTGCCGGGTACTCCCAATGCGCACCGATTCCGAATAGGTTTCCGTGCACACCGTTGCCCTGTAACACTGCGCCAACTCGTCCACCGCCACCAGCGCCAATTCGTTCACCAAACCGGAATCAAACAACCACTCTGCAATCGCATGTCGCTCCCCCGGCTTTGCAGACTTCAGGCTATCGATAACAATGGTGGTCAGTTCGCCATCCGGAAGACCTGCCCGCTCTGCCTGCGGCACTGAAGCCAATGTCAGCAAGCGCTTCACCGGATCCAGTTCCAGCAGCAACTTTTCCTGAAGCGCACTGGCGCGAATACAGGCAAGGTGCCAGGCCTCACGGTGAATGGCCAACAACTTTCCATCCGGTTGATTCAACCCGCAGGCCTTCAGCGGCAAACTGGTCTGCAAGGCTTGCAGCGCAGCGCCTTCCAGTGCTTTAAGCACACTGTCCGCATCGGCGTGCTTTTCACCAAGCGCAGTCTCGGCGGCCAGCAAACCCAGCACATTGCCAGCCAAAAGATTGGCCCGCCTTGCACTGATAAAAATACCCGCCTGCGCCAACAAACCGGCTGCAATTCGGACATACCGCGCAGTGGCTTGAGCGTACTGCGGTTCCAATACAGTTATCTGCTGTTGAGTTAATTCAACAAGCGCAGACAAACGCTCTCCGATATCCAAAGGCACCGTATGACGGCCAGCCAAAATGACGGACTCCTTGTCCTGTTGCGAGAATTGATGCCAATTCGGCACCGTCACATGAAACGCAAAGCGATCGGCTAAGGCCACATCCAATGGCTGAGAGCCAGCGTAGGAATCAGTGGTTTCAGACGCATCCACATCATCCGAAACCGGCGGGTTCAGCGCCGCCCAACGGTGACGCAGTTTGACCAGTGGAATGCCCTGTACCTTGCGCTCATGGATGATGGGGAACAGGCGGTTTTGAATATCAAGTCGAGCGCGGGAAATTTCATCAATGAACACCGCCTCCGCGCCCCAGATACTCGCTGGCGTCTCTATGAAACGCAGTTGCCCGTTGGCGTCAGGTACCGGGTAGCCCACCAGGTCGTCGAAGTTCACCAGACTGGCGTTGTAATGGCGCCAGTTCAGTTTCAGGGCTTCTGCAATGCGTTCCAACAGCAGCGACTTACCAGTGCCGTGCCCGCCAATCAGCAGCAAGGGCGTGCCGGTGGCCAGACTGGCGAGTAAGACAGGCTCCAGGTGGGAATAACCCACCAAACCGAGGTCGAGGGTGAAACTTGAGTGGCGGATATCCGTGGGTACGGTCACCGGGGGAATAGCAAAGGACATGACAATCTCCTCTTTAGCCGCAGTGACGAAAATCGTCGGGGGCGGCAATTCGGAACAACTCCCCCCAGTCCAAGTTATGCGCAATCAAGGGCGCAACCGGTGGACCCACCGGAACATCTTCAAAAGTTAAAGACGAAAAAAAACCGCCTCAAGGGGCGGTTAGCGCTGTTTGTTGCCGGTGACTTTGTCTGCTTGACGTTTATCACCAACCGCATCGCTTTTCGCATCCACCTTGCCTAGCTAGGCAGGTTGGCATGAACTTTCGTTCAACTCCTGATGTGAATTCATTATTGCATTGGGATTGTTAAAAAACAAGTCTCTTAATGCTGGAATGGAATGACTCGAGGAAAAGCTCCAAACCAAACGCTCGCTAACCTCAGAAACGACCATTGTTTTGGCAGCCCCGATGAGTACCCATACAATTAAACATGTATAGCAAGGTCAGAGCCTTTACCGGTCTCACCTTCAACTGATTCCTTTGATGCGCACTGCGCAGTAAGCTCGGAAATCTTTTCGATTAACCTACTTGACAAATTAACCTATTAGGTTGATATTTAAAAATGGAAAAAGGCACACCACATTGCAAGCTGTCGGTTGTCAAATCCTTGATAGAGGCTGGTCAGGTCAGGGCCACTGCCAGCGCCTTTAATGGAGCGCGAGAACTTGGTATCAACGACCTAGCCGGGATGTGCGCTGTCGTCTTGGCGCTCTCCTCGCGCAATTTCTACAAGAGCATGACGACCCACGCCGACCATCGTATCTGGCAAGACGTATACCGCACCAACACCACAAATGGTGATGAGGTGTATCTAAAGCTAACCGTCATTAATGACGTGTTGATTGTTTCCTTCAAGGAGCTATGACCATGAAATGCCCATGCTGCGGCGCTGCGGATCTGATCCACGACACGCGCGATATGCCCTACACCTACAAGGGCGAAAACACCACCATCCCAACGGTGACGGGTGAGTTTTGCCCTGCTTGCGGTGAAGTTGTATTGGACCGTGAGCATGGCGACCGTTACAGCGAAATGGTTGGCTTATTCCAACGCCAAGTCAATGCCGCCTACGTTGATCCCAGCTATATTGCCAAGGTGAGAAAGAAGCTTGATCTTGACCAACGGCAGGCCGCTGAACTCTTTGGCGGTGGTATCAACGCCTTCTCACGCTACGAAAACGGCAAGACCAAACCACCATTGGCACTGGTCAAACTGTTCAGGTTGTTAGATCGTCACCCCGACCTGTTGAACGAGGTCAGAACGCCCTGACCCTCCCGGCCGACATTTCTGCCTTTGGTTAAGAGAGCCGCCACATTCAAGCGATTTTTACTGAACAGAAAGTCTATGTAATCAGTGCAACCGCTGGCTGCGGTAAAACGCAAATGTCAGTGAGCCTACTGAATCAGGCGATCGCAGAAAGAAAACGTTGCCTATACAATTTTCGCAGTCCACAAAACCTGGTCGCCCTGATCAAGCTGCTGAAATTAAGCCTGCGCAACATACGCGCGCGATCCACCCATGCAGAGGGTCTGATAGAAACACTCACTTACCACGATGAAAAAACCTTGCTCAGCCAAACAGCAACGATGATAGACCGATTCATCAAAGCAGGTTTCAAGGCGGAGGACATTCTGGTGTTGTCCGGTCACGGACTAAAAAATGCCGCTCTGTTGCAAGCCAATCAGGCCGGCACACATAAACTCAAACGATTTACCAGCCGCTACGACGCCACGCACGAACCGGTGTGGACGGAAGGCGACATCGTGGCAGACAGTGTTTACCGCGCCAAGGGGCAAAGTGCAGCTGCGGGGGTATGAGCCAGTTTTTTGTGGCGGTACTGGGCTACAACCGTTAATCTAGAAAGAAATATCGCTCAAAAGCGCGACTATGACACGTCAAATAGAAAAACTTGTTAGAGACAATATCCCAAACGCACTGACCATTGAAGATCAGCAAAAACGTCATCGTATTGCAACAAGAAACGAAGAGCATCGTTTTCTCGCCCGAAAATGGGCTGAAGAAGCAGACGAACTTCTTGCTGAGTTCAAAGGCGCCAGACGCGAGCAACTCATCGAAGAGATGGCTGATGTGTACGAGGTTTTAAATACCATTGCTGACCGGTTCAACATTACCCAAGAAGAGGTAAAGCGGCAGCAACTGAAAAAGCAGGCGCTAAAAGGCGGTTTCAAGGAAAACAGACTTTTAAAAGTTCCACTAAAAAACACCCATGACCGCTGGTTGCTCGGCCACAACAGTGCGGTACTACCTTTTCTAAATTGGCACATTCAACATGCAATTGAAATCAAAATTGCAGTGTCATTTATTCTGGAAAGTGGCTTGCGCCTGCTCGAGGACAGCCTGAAAATTGCAAGCGCCAATGGCTGCAAAATCAGTCTGCTAACCACCACCTATCTTCATGTCACAGAACCGGCGGCTCTGAAACGTTTGCTTTCCATGCAGTCTGATAGTTTTAAGGTTCGTCTCTACGAAAATAAAAATCAAAGCTTCCATCCCAAGACCTGGATTTTTACTGATCAGCAAAGTGAAACCAAGGCACTTGTAGGCTCATCCAATATCAGTGCAAGCGCTCTGATGCACGGCGTCGAATGGAATTATCACATTCATGAAACTGATGCGGGTTGGCCGGTTGAGCAAGCCAGTCAAATTTTTGATGAACTGTTTTTCAGCACGCCGACAGAGCCGCTCACACAGGTGTTTCTCGACACTTACACGCTGTCTTATGAGCCCAAACCCTTCAAAGAAACGCGCTACACGCAAACACTCACGCCTAACCCAGCGCAACTTGAAGCACTTCAACGATTGCAACTACTTCGCGAAGACGGTGAAACCAAGGCCATGGTCATCGCCGCCACCGGAGTGGGAAAAACCTACCTCGC
>JBEIKS010000234.1:0-4226 GCA_040379625.1 Burkholderiaceae bacterium | reverse complement strand
CTACCAAGCTTTCTTGGCTTGGTATTCCTTATGTTGTCACCCTTGTGTGGGTGCACTCTGTTCAAACCCCTGTGGTACAAATGCCTTAAACACAGCAAGAGGGTGCTATGCCAGTTATTCGTCTTCCAGATGGTTCCGAACGTTCTTTTCCTGCGCCGCTTACAGTTGCGGAGCTGGCAACCAGCATAGGCACGGGCTTGGGCAAAGCAGCGCTGGCCGGCCGGGTCAATGGAAATCTTGTAGACACCTCATTCCTGCTGGCTGAGAACGCCGATGTGGCCATCGTCACCGACAAAGACGCTGACGGGCTTGATGTTATTCGCCATTCCACTGCCCATTTGTTGGCCTATGCCGTCAAAGATCTTTTTCCTGATGCGCAGGTCACCATTGGTCCTGTGATTGAAAACGGCTTTTTCTACGATTTTTCTTACAAACGGCCCTTCACCAATGACGACCTCACAGCCATTGAGGCGCGTATGGTCGAATTGGCCAAAAAAGACGAAAAGGTCAGTCGTGAAGAATGGATGCGCGACGACGCCGTTCAGTTCTTTCACAGTATTGGCGAGAAGTACAAAGCAGAAATCATTGCAAGCATTCCTTCCAATGAACCCATTTCCTTGTACCGCGAGGGCAATTTCGTCGATCTTTGTCGCGGTCCTCACGTGCCTTCCACCGGAAAGCTGAAGCATTTCAAGTTGCAAAAGCTGGCGGGTGCCTATTGGCGTGGTGACTCCAACAATGAAATGTTGCAGCGTGTCTATGGCACCGCTTGGGCCAAGAAGGAAGATCTTGAGGCCTATTTGCACAGGCTTGAAGAAGCTGAAAAACGCGATCACCGCAAACTGGGTAAACAACTCGATCTGTTTCACATGCAGGAAGAGGCGCCGGGTCTGGTGTTTTGGCACCCTAAGGGCTGGGTGATCTGGCAGCAGGTTGAGCAATACATGCGCAAGGTTTATCAAGACACGGGTTACCAAGAGGTTCGTTGTCCCCAGATTCTGGATAGAAACTTGTGGGAACGTTCTGGTCACTGGGCCAACTACAAAGAGAACATGTTCACCACAGAATCTGAAAAGCGCGATTACGCGTTAAAGCCCATGAATTGTCCCGGGCACATTCAGGTGTTTAATTCCGATCTGCGTTCTTACCGTGACTTGCCTTTGCGCTATGGCGAATTTGGTGCCTGCCACAGAAACGAATCCTCCGGTGCATTGCACGGCATTATGCGTGTGCGGGGCTTTACCCAAGACGACGGTCACATATTTTGTACTGAGGAACAGGTACAGGCAGAAGTGGCTGACTTTAACCAGACCGCCATGCGGGTGTATGCAGATTTTGGCTTCAACGATATTGTTGTAAAGCTTGCACTGCGTCCGGAAAAGCGGCTTGGCAGCGACGATACCTGGGACAAAGCCGAAGCATCGCTGCGAAATGCGCTTTCCGCCTGCGGTATTGTTTGGGAAGAATTGCCGGGTGAGGGTGCTTTCTATGGCCCTAAAATTGAATACCACATGAAAGACAGCATTGGCCGTTCTTGGCAATGCGGCACCATTCAGGTCGATTTCCAGTTGCCCGGGCGTCTGGACTGTGAATATGTTGCAGCTGACAACACGCGCAAAACTCCAGTGATGTTGCACCGTGCAATCGTCGGTTCCATGGAGCGTTTTATTGGAATTTTGATTGAAAATCATGCAGGTGCATTGCCTTCATGGTTGGCGCCGGTACAGGTGGTGATCGCCAATATCACTGAAAATCAGGCTGAATATGTGGAGTCCATCACCCAATCCCTGAAAAAACAAGGAATTAGGGTGCAATCTGATTTGCGAAATCAGAAAATAAACCTTAAAATCCGTGAACATAGTCTGATGAAGCTTCCCTACCTGTTTGTTGTGGGTGACAAAGAGCGTGATTCAGGTTCGGTGGCCGTGCGTGCCCGTGGTAACAAAGACCTCGGAGTTATGGACTTTAACGGTGCTGTGGCAATGCTGCAGCGAGATATCGAGTCCAAAGGTCTTTGATACGTGCAAGTACGGCTTTTTTATTGGAATTCTAAGTGAGGTGAACCATCGCCACAGATAAGTCGCATCGCATTAACGGAGAAATCAATCTCCCCGAAGTGCGTTTAATAGGGTTGGAGGGGGAGCCGTTGGGTATTGTTAGAACCAACGAGGCGCTCCGTATGGCAGAGGAAGCCAATGTTGATCTCGTTGAGATCGCGCCGCAAGCCGTACCTCCCGTGTGCCGCATCATGGATTTTGGTAAGTTTAAATACCAAGAGCAAAGGAAAGCGCACGAAGCTAAGCTCAAACAGAAGCAGATTCAAGTCAAGGAAATCAAATTCAGGCCAGGTACGGATGAAGGCGATTATTTGGTGAAACTGCGTAATTTGATCAAGTTCCTTGAAGAAGGCGATAAGGCGAAAATCACCTTGCGCTTCCGCGGTCGTGAAATGGCGCACCAAGAGTTCGGTACGCGTCTTCTTGAACGTGTGAAGGCTGACCTCGAAGCTTACGGGCAAGTTGAACAGTTCCCGAAGATGGAAGGTCGCCAAATGATCATGGTTTTGGCCCCCAAGAAGAAAAAATAAATCTTGGTGCCGCAAGCATGCAGTTCAGGTTGCCTTAACCGGCAAACTGGATGCGCATAAAAGAAGTGTGTACGGGTTTTACAAGTGCTTCGAGGAAGACACCTGCACGCATGAACTAAGGAGCATTAAATGCCCAAAATGAAGACCAAAAAAGCGGCTGCAAAGCGCTTTGAGGCGCGCGCAAGCGGATCGATCAAACGCGGTCAAGCTTTCAAACGCCACATCCTGACCAAAAAGACGACTAAGAACAAGCGTCAATTGCGGGGTTCAGCAGAGGTGCATCCAAGCAACCTCGGCCATGTCCGCGCCATGATGCCTTACGCCTAAATCAGTCAGGAGAAATAAATGCCAAGAGTCAAACGTGGTGTGACGGCACGTGCCCGTCACAAAAAAGTCATTGATGCTGCAAAAGGCTACCGTGGTCGCCGTGGTAATGTTTACCGCGTCGCCAAGCAAGCAGTCATGCGCGCCGGGCAATACGCCTATCGCGATCGCCGCAACAAAAAGCGTGTTTTCCGTGCCTTGTGGATCACCCGTATTAACGCAGCAGTGCGTGAAAACGGTTTGAGCTACAGCGCATTCATCAATGGCCTGAAGAAGTCCGCCATCGACCTCGACCGCAAGGTTCTGGCCGACATGGCTGTGACGGACAAAGCCGCCTTTGGCGCAATTGTTGCCAAAGTGAAAGTTGCATTGGGCGTTGCCGCATAAAGGCCAACATCCTTGTCGCAACCCGCGGTGAGCCAACGGGGTTCTTAATTTATTAAGACCCCGTTTTTTATTTTGAATTACATCAAGTTTGCCCAATGTCCGATTTGAACGTCCTGATAGAAGAAGCACGTCTTGCATTCGAGCAAGCCACAGACCCCGCAGCCGTTGAAAACGCGAAAGCGCGTTTTATGGGTAAAACCGGGGTCATCACCGCGCTGATGAAAGAAATGTCCAGTCTTTCACCCGAGCAGAAACGTTCGCGCGGTACAGAAATCAATGTCGTTAAACAGGCCATCGAAGCGCTGCTCAACGAACGGCGACAGGCCCTGGCAGATGCAGCGCTCAATGCGCAGCTTGCCGCCGAGTCCATTGACATTACCTTGGCAGGTAGACGCCGCGGTTCAGGCGGTGTGCATCCAGCCATGAAAACGCTGGAACGTATCGAGCAAATTTTTAGCACCATTGGTTTTGATGTGGCTGACGGCCCTGAGATCGAAACCGATTTTCACAACTTCACCGCCTTGAATACGCCGGACAACCATCCCGCCCGTTCCATGCACGACACGTTTTATGTCGAAGGCGGTCACTTGTTGCGCACCCACACCTCGCCCATGCAGGTGCGGTATATGCAAACACATCAACCGCCCATCAAGGTAATTGCCCCTGGTCGCGTCTACCGCGTGGACAGCGATGCAACGCACTCACCCATGTTTCATCAGGTTGAGGGCCTTTGGGTTGCACAAGACGTTTCGTTTGCAGATCTTAAAGCGGTTTTCATGGACTTCCTGCAGAAGTTTTTCGAAACAACAGAGCTCACGATTCGGTTCAGACCCTCTTTCTTCCCTTTCACGGAACCTTCCGCCGAAATAGACATGGCGTTCACCTCCGGACCCAACAAAGGCAAGTGGCTGGAAATTGCCGGTTCAGG
>JBEIKS010000233.1:0-4255 GCA_040379625.1 Burkholderiaceae bacterium | reverse complement strand
TCAAGCAGCCTGGACCTGCTTGGACTCTCGATTCGTGGCATTTGGCGCATGATACTCGAGATCTTCCGCTACCGTCGTCAGCGGCGGGGGCTGTTGAGCAGCAACTTTGCAGAAGGCGGCGCGTTTCTGAAAACAGAAAGTCACCTGTCAGCGCCCGATGTCCAACTGCACTTTGTCATCGCACTGGTCGATGATCACGCCAGACGTTTTCATTATGGCCACGGATACTCTTGCCACGTGTGCCTGCTCAGGCCACGCAGTCGCGGGGCTGTGACGCTTGCCGGCCCCAACATGCAAACCGCCCCCCTCATCGACATTGGCTTTCTCAAAGACAAGCAAGATCTTGATGACATGGTTAAGGGTTACAAGCTCACCAAGCGGCTGCTTGAATCACCCGCGCTTTCAAAATGGGCACGCAAGGATATCTTTACTCAGAACGTCAAAAGCGACGACGATATTCGCAACATCCTTCGCCAGCGGGTTGATACGGTTTATCACCCCATCGGTACCTGCAAGATGGGCAGCGACGACTTGGCCGTTGTCAGCCCGGATCTGAAGGTCAAGGGTATGGAAGGACTGCGCGTGGTGGATGCGTCCGTGTTTCCCAGCCTGATCGGCGGCAACACCAACGCACCTGTCATCATGCTGGCTGAAAAAGCGGCAGACCTGATCAGCGGAAAAAGCCGGGTTTCCAGCACAGCCGACACTCTAATTTGCTCATAAGGGTCTCCTGCCACGGCTCATTTGCCGTGGCGTAAAACCCCACTAATGCACTTATCCAACCCGCTGAGCTTTGCGAGCCAGTTCTAACCGCAACGCGTTTACTTAGGCATCAAGACGGTGTCTATGGCGTGGATGACGCCATTGTCGGCTTTAACATCGGCCCCCAGGACCTTGGCGTCGTTCACCATCGCACCACCCGTCGTGCTGACCATCAGGGGGCTTCCCTGCACCGTATTCAAGTTGCCCGCTTTGAGGTCCTTGGACATCACTTTGCCCGAGACCACATGGTAGGTCAGCACGGATTTAAGTTTGACTTTGTCATTGAGCAGCGCATCAAGGTCAGCTTTAGGGATCTTGGCGAAGGCTTCGTCGGTGGGCGCAAAGACGGTAAAAGGCCCTTTGCCCTTGAGCGTGGGCACCAAATCAGCGGCCTTAAGCGCAACGACCAAGGTCTTGAAGTTGCCGGCGGACACCGCTGTATCAACGATATCCTTGGCTTGTACGCCAAAGGCCACACCGGCGAATGCGCCAGCGATCAGTAGTTTTTTCAGGTTCATGTGTTTTCCTAGCTGTGTTTAAAGTTAAGGACTCTGGTCCTGCAGAATGAAGTTTTCTGCAAGGTGTCCAATTAGGAAAAGTCTACGGTCGCGGGCAGGCTCGGTCTGTTTTACATCCAACCTAAACGCCGCTTGGCACATAAGCTCAAGTTCTGCTGTGCGGCCATAGGGTTGGCCAGAGAAAATAGCGGCTGTTGATCAACCGGGCTTCACAAGACGGAAGCCACGTTTTTCTACATTTAGCAGAGGGACTTCGAGCGTGAAACTTGCCCGAAACCGTTACAAAAGTGTTGTAGGCACTTTATAATGCAGGCACGTCCAGTTTACATACGATCAAACTAATGACAACACAGACATCGGATACAAAGCCGCCCATCAATTGGCCCGCGGCAGTGACACTCTGGGGCACGTCGGCCGCCGCCCTCATACTGATTCCCCTCTATGCCTGGTTCAACGATTTTTCAATCGCTGCTTGGGTCTCCTTTGTCATACTGAGTGGGCTGAACGGCATGTCCATCACGGTGGGCTATCACCGCCTGTGGGCGCACCGGTCCTACCAGGCTCATCCCGTTGTCCGGTTCATCCTGCTGGCGTTCGGCACCATGGCAGTACAGAACAGCGTGTTTGCGTGGGCGTCCGGGCATCGTCGCCACCACCGGCATGTTGACGATGTCGAACACGATCCCTACTCCGCAAAACGTGGGTTCTGGTTTTCACACATGGGATGGATGGTGCGGGACCACAATGCCAGCAGGGAAGATTTCTCCAACATTCCAGACCTACTCAGGGATCCCCTGCTGCAATTCCAGCACAAGCATTACGCCGCGTTGGCGCTGGGCATCAACTTTGGCCTGCCGTTCGTACTGGGTTATCTGACCGGCGACGTGTGGGGTGTTGTCCTGCTGGGTGGGCTGGCCAGACTGGTCTGGTCCCATCACACAACGTTTTTCATCAATTCCCTGGCGCACATCTGGGGTCGTCGCCCTTACACCGATGAAAATACCGCCCGTGACAACGACATTCTGGCGCTTTTCACTTACGGCGAGGGCTATCACAACTACCACCACCTTTTTCAGTTCGACTACCGCAACGGCATCCGCTGGTACCAATTTGACCCGAGCAAATGGTTGATAAGCAGCCTGTCCCTCGTGGGTCTGACCAGCGAACTGAAACGCGTACCCGAGTTCCAGATTGAAAAAGCGCGAGTGACCATGCAGTTCAAGCACGCAGAACAAAAATTGAACTGCAACGCCGGGGCGTATGCCGTTGCCAACATGACGCAGTTGAAGGCCATGCTGGCCAAGGAATACGAGAGCTTTACACTGTCTCTGCAGGAATGGGCCAAGGTAAAAGAGGCGCAGTTCAATGCAGCCAAGAGCGCACTTGAAAACAGCGATGCCATGAAAGAGTACCGCGCCCGTTTGGCTGCCATTGAATTCAATGTCAAGGCTCAACGCAAGCGACTGGAACGCCTACTGAGCAACGCGGGCCTTCCTCTGGTGGCGGCCTGATTCGGCTCTTCCATCCGGGTTGAATTACCTCGGCGTACAACAGGACAGGCGGCGGCCTGTCCTGAACACCACCCTTCACGACACATCAACACCTTAAATAGCAGTGGACCGTAACGCCTCAATCGCCCCCCAAGCGGCCACAGCCAAAGCGGATTTATGCTGGATCGGTGAGGCTTTCACCCTGCCTGACAACCATGCCCTGCAATAACTTTCTGCTGGTCCTAAAACCAGCGAAAACAGCAAGTCGATCGGACAGTGAATCAGGGCGGCCTTTCGCTCAGGCGGACTGAACCACCCCAGAATAACCTTGTTCATTTGACGGTTCCGCTCCGACAACTCCGGTGCGTGAGGTCCTTTCGCCACCACAGAACGTGCCTGGAACTGAAACCGCGCCAAATCAGGTTCCGCAACTATCCAGTCAACATAACTTTCCACTATTGTCCGCACACCCGCCTGTGCAGTATCGGCCCGCTGCAAGCGGTCCTGCATCTGCTGGGCGTAATCATCCTGCGCCACAAAAAACAGCGCAGCGACCAAGCCCTCCTTGTTGCCAAAATGATGATAGATGGCACCCACACTGGTGTCACACAGAGACCTGATGGCGTCTATGGTGGTTGCCTCTATGCCGTCACGATTGAAACAGGTGAGTGCGGCGGCCAGTACTTCGCGCTTGAGCTGAGCACGACGGCCAGGAAAAACACGCGTTAGCACGGAATCGATGGACACAGAAACCTCTGGGTTGAGAAAGCCGAAATGAAATCATGCGACCGCATAAAATTCGAAGCGCACCTCCAATCGGCTATTTCAACGGGGCGTGCAGTTGACGAGCAATTATAGAAGAGAATAAAGTTCTTTTACCGAATAATATTCTTTTAAAAGGCGTTTTACCGATGAATGCAACACTCACTATCTGGAAACGCATGGAAGCGACAGCACTGGGCCGCTGGATTTTTTCGCGGATCGTTTGCTCTAAAGCACCCTACTTCTCAAGCATTTCCCCAGTTTTCATTAACATTCAGGCGGGGCATTGCACCGTTAGCATGCGCAAACGTCGGGCGGTGCAAAACCACCTTGGTACAGTCCATGCCATTGCAATGTGCAACATGGCAGAATTGGCTGGCGGCATGATGACTGACGTTTCCATTCCGCGCACCCACCGTTGGATTCCGATGGGCATGACTGTTCAATACCTAAAAAAAGCAAAGACAGACCTTGTGGCCACTGCCACACCGATAAGCCCTTTAAGCGACGAGACCTACAATGTGGAGGGTGAATTTCCGGTTCATGTCGAAGTTCGCGACACGGACGGGCAAACCGTCTTTACGGCGCAGATCACGATGAAGGTCTCTAGAAAACCCAGTGGCCAGTCAGACTCCGAGAAACTCACACAACATGCGGTAACTGGACGGTAAACCAAAAGCGGGATCCTTGCCCCGCCCTCTTTGCAAAACCGGCCTCCCCTCC
>JBEIKS010000232.1:0-4296 GCA_040379625.1 Burkholderiaceae bacterium | reverse complement strand
GTAATAAATTGCCATGCCCCCCAAGTCTCGCTCAGCCCGAACCAGAGCGCTTAAAATGAAGTCTGAGTGAAGCTTTCGGTGCTCCGCGCCTAAAATTGTGGGGTGAGCTGCGTATTGAATAACCGTGGCGACGCTTCTTTTTGTACCAGCGTCAATTGCGCGCAATACGGTTAGGGCTTTGTCAGTTGTTTGGTCTGGCACAGCCTTTGGGCTGCGGATCTGATTTAAATCGACCTGCTTTGTTGCAACTTGCAAACTAGCAGCCACGCTTTTGTTTTTTGCATTTAACACCGCCATGGCAGCTTTTTGGTATAGGCCGGCAGTCCACTGCTCGGCTTCGTCAATGCCGCAACCTTCAGCCGCTTCGTCTTGTTTTGTGCAGTTCAGCCAAGAGGCGGGAACACCCCCCCAAAGCCCTTGTAGATCCGGGGCCGAGTGTGAATGGGTCGAGCCAACAAAAACATTGTCCTCGGCGATTCCGGTGGCTGCGCTGACTGCCCGTTTAATGCCTTTCTGGATCAGATTGCCCGTTCCGATTGCATCAATGGTGACAAAAGCAATTGCACTTTTGTCCGGTACAGACAAATACACCGCGCGAACATACAGAGAATGCTTTTCCCCATCCTCTTCTGGTTCCTGATAATTACCTTTTGCAAATCCGAAACTGATATTGAACTGGTTTGGATTGACCAGATTGGCCACGTTACCGTAACCACCGACGCCCATTCCTTGCATGCGGCTAGTCGGATAATCGAGTTCCAGAATACCCTTGATGTGTTTGTCGCTGGGGGCTATCGACATCTTTGCAGCGCCAACGCACCAAGCCTTGGCATTGCAGGCAATGGAATTCAGATTGCTACTCTCGTTTTGATTGTTTTCTGGCGCTTGAACCTCAGAAGGTGCTGTTGTGTTTTGCCCCGCTGAAGAAGGCGCGGAAGTGATTGAAGTATTCTCCCCGCCACAGGCCGCTACGGATAAGACCAAGGCTGAAACCAAGAGTCGCGTAAAGCAGGCTTTTTTCGAGACATGTCGCATTGTTGGCTTTCCGGAAAAAGATAAGTAGGTGCTGGTAATACCAACACCTTTTCTTTTTGGATTCAGCCAAAAATTGCGGTTTGCCGCTTTATGCAGTAATTCAGGTCCGTTTGGGTGTCCAAGCCCAAATCATGTTGGCAAAGATGGGCTCTTTGCCTTCACTGTCAGTGACTGTCACCGCCACCTCCACCTCACCCTTGGGCGTGCTCTGCATCAAATCGATTTGCGCGTCTGAGAGCCATGCTTCCGCACGCAAATCGCCTTTTGCTCGCTTCAGGTAGTCGATGCCGGCGTGTTTAATCACGGGTACGCAATTGTCCGGCACATTCAAGCCCACCAAAACCCCTGTGACCGACTCCACCAACAGACCCATGGCCATGGCGTGTGGGGTGCCCAAATGATTTTGAACCGATTTGACATTTTTCAACACCAACACGGCGCGGTCTTCTGCAATGTCAGTGAAACGCAATCCGGCAGTGGAAAAAAATTTCACGGCCCGCCCGAATACCACCGTGAAGGCTCTGTTTCTCAAGGGCGCTGGCAGTTTATCCAGGGTTTCATAAACTTTGCGAATGGTGCTGGGCTTTTCCAACGCTATCTCCTTAAATTTCTGCCGCCAGACGAACCGCCTGATTGATGGCCCGTTTTGCATCAAGTTCTGCTGCAACATCAGCACCTCCAATGAGGTGCACCGAAATGCCCGCCTTTTGCAACGGTTGTTGCAGTTCCTTGAGTGGTTCCTGACCTGCGCAGACAATCACGTTGTCCACTTCCAGAATCTCCGGTTTGCCCTGCGCCATGATGTGCAGACCCTTATCATCCACCTTGATGTATTCAACGCCTTGCATAAATTTTACCTTGCGCACTTTAAGGCTCGCCCTGTGCACCCAACCGGAAGTTTTGCCCAAACGCTTGCCCAAGGGCTCGTCCTTGCGCTGACACAGCCAGATTTGTCTGGGGGATTTCAATACTTCTGTCGTTGTGCCTGTCACACCGCCCGGGTTGGCCGGGTCATAGGTAACGCCCCATTCTTTTTTCCAAGTATCCAGATCCAGCGTCGGGGAGGGATGTGCAAAATCATGGGATAAAAATTCGGACACATCAAAACCAATGCCGCCGGCGCCAATGACCGCTACTTTTTCACCGACCACTGCATTTTTAGCCAGAACATCAATGTAGCTGATCACTTTTTTGTGGTCCATGCCTTCAATGCCCAATGGGCGAGGCTTGACCCCCGTGGCCAACACCACTTCCTGGAAGCCTTCCTTGATCAGGTCGTCGGCGCTGATGCGGGTATTGAGCATTAAAGTGACGCCTGTCAGTTCAATCTGACGCTGAAAATAGTTCAGGGTTTCCTGAAACTCTTCCTTGCCCGGTACACGTTTTGCCATGTTGAACTGACCACCGATGATCGGGCCCTGATCAAACAAAGTCACGTGGTGACCGCGCCTTGCGCTTTCAACGGCGAACGCCAAACCCGCAGGGCCGGCGCCGACCACCGCCAGCATTTTTGGCTTCAGGGCGGGCTTCAATACAATTTCAGTTTCATGGCAGGCGCGCGGGTTCACCAGACAAGAGGCGCGCTTCATGGAGAATGCATGGTCCAGGCAGGCCTGGTTGCAAGCGATGCAGACATTAATTTCGTCGCCGCGGTTTTCATGGGCCTTTTTTGCAAATTCCGGATCTGCCAGCAAGGGGCGAGCCATGGAAACCATGTCGCACTGACCCTCTGACAGCAATTGCTCAGCCACTTCCGGCTTGTTGATACGGTTACTTGCAATGACAGGAATGCTGACGGATTGCCTGATGCGCCCGGTCAGTTCTGCAAATGCAGCCCTCGGTACGGACGTCACAATGGTGGGAACCCGCGCTTCGTGCCAGCCAATGCCAGTGTTCAGCAGGGTGGCGCCAGCGGCCTCAACCGCCTTGGCCACGTACTCAACGTCTTGCCAGTCGTTACCACCTTCAACCAGATCCAACAAGGAATGGCGGTAAATAATAATGAAGTTCGGACCGGTGACTTCGCGCACCCTGCGCACAATTTCTACCGCCAGGCGGGCCCTGTTTTCTATCGGACCGCCCCAACGGTCGGTGCGGTGATTGGTGCGCTTGCATAAAAACTGGTTTAACAGGTAGCCCTCGGAACCCATGACCTCAACACCGTCATAGCCCGCTTCCTGTGCCAGTCTTGCAGCCCTTCCGAATGCAGCGATCGTTCTTCTCAAGCCAAACTCACCAATTTGACGGGGTTTGAATGGGTTGATGGAAGCCTTGACTGGAGAAGCCGAAACCGACAACGGATGGTAAGCGTAACGTCCTGCGTGCAACAATTGCATGCAGATCTTGCCGTCGTGGCGGTGGACCGCATCGGTCACCTTGCGGTGATGCTTTACCATGCTGCGACTGCTCATTTTGCTGGCAAACGGCGCCAACCAGCCTTCCATGTTGGGCGCGTAGCCACCGGTTACAATCAGGCCGATGCCGCCTTTGGCCCGTTCCTCAAAATAAGCTGCCAGCTTGTCAAAGTCTTTGGTTTTGTCTTCCAGGCCTGTGTGCATGGAACCCATCATCATGCGGTTTCGCAATGTGGTGAAACCAAGATTCAAAGGAGCTGTCAGTAGAGGATAATGAGGTGTCATGTTTGGCATGCCTTGGGTGTTTTTATTGGGCTGAAAAGTGAACGACCGTGTTTTTATTATAAGGCCGTTTGAGTTCTATTGTTCTTGTCTGCCTTGTTTTTTATCTTGAAAGTCTGGAGTTTTCTTTGCGCTTCACATTGCTGTATTGGTTGAAGGAAAGCCGCACACCCACCTTGAGGTTGTTGATGCTGGCCATTGCGTTGGCGGTGGCGGCGGTGGCGTCTGTGCGCATGTTTTCCGAGCGCATCGAACTGGCGTTTGATCAGGATGCAACAAAGCTGACGGGGGGCGATGTCGTATTGGTTGCAGACCGCCCCATTGCAGACCGTTATGCAGAAGCTGCCCGGCAGCAAGGGCTGACAGTTTCTCAGATATTGTCTTTCCCCAGCATGGCGTTGGTGGGTGAAGAGGCGAAGTTGGTCAGCCTGAAAGCCGTGGATGCCGCTTATCCCCTAAGGGGTGTGTTGCGAACAGCGACGCAACGGGGCGGGGCAGATGCGTTGGCCGAGGGGCTGCCGGCGGAGCATGAGGTTTGGGCCGACGAAGCCTTGCTGGCTGCGTTTTCCATCAACGTAGGTCAGCGCATCCAACTTGGGGAGGCAGCGTTTATTGTCAGTCGCCT
>JBEIKS010000231.1:0-4304 GCA_040379625.1 Burkholderiaceae bacterium | reverse complement strand
CCGGTGACTGAGGCCATTACCGGTCTGGATCTGGTGGAATGGCAATTGCGCATCGCGCAGGGCGAGCCGCTTTCCCTCGAACAAAAACAGGTGCAATTCAAGGGCCATGCCATTGAAGTTCGTTTGTGTGCAGAAGACCCTGCAGAGCAATTTTTACCGCAAACAGGCACGGTATCGCTGTGGAAAACGAGTGCGAACGCGAGAACAGACCATGCGTTACTAAACGGCTCCGAGGTCAGTCCTTGGTACGACTCCATGTTGGCAAAAATTATTGTGCATGGAGAAAGCCGCGCAGCAGCCTGCAAGGCATTGTCTGCCGCTTTGCATGAAACCACTTTTGCTGGCTTGCCCAGCAATCTGGATTTTTTAAGGTTGATTGCGGCTCATCCGGCATTTTGCGAGGGCGACACCTCCACCGCTTTTATTGAACAGTATTTTGCAGACAATGCCTCGCGCGCCATACCTGCAGCAAACGAACAAATTGCGCTGGCCGCACTTTGCTTCGCTTTTGAGCCTGCAGACAATGCCCCCCACTACAACGATGAGCTCAAGGGTTTTCAATCAGTGGGCGCACACTCGCGGCAACTGCGGCTGATGGTGGGTGTGGGTGCTAAAAAACACGAAATCCAGGCGAATGCAAGTTGCAGCATCGACGGATACAGCGTTACTTTTGCCAACAGCGATTTCTCTTGGACATGTTCTGCCCAGAAGTTGGCATCGCTAAAAAAACACGTTCATCGCCTCAACGCTGAACACCTTCATATTCACAACGCCCAAGGCGATGTTTCGGTACAGAACATCAGTTTGCATTCGCGGATAAAAATAGATCCCAACGCATTTGCCGCAGAAATCAAGTCACCCATGAACGGCCGGGTGGTCAGCATCAAGGTGGAAGCTGGCCAACATATTGCCGCCAAGGGAGTCTGCATTGTTTTGGAAGCCATGAAAATGGAACACAGCCTGGTGGTGCCAACCGCGGCCATCGTCTCGCAACTGCAAGTCACCGTGGGGCAACAAGTCGCACCCGGTCAAGTCTTGTTGTCATTGAAACCCGTCTCTCAGGAAGTCGCATCATGAGCAACCCAATAGATCAAAGCTTTTTTGACAGCGTAGAACGCTTTTTTAAGGAGCGCATCAATCCAAACATTAATGCGTGGGACGAAGCCGGAGAGTTTCCGCACAGCCTGTATGAGGAAACCGGCGCCATGGGTCTGCTGGGCTTGGGGTACCCGGAAGAATTTGGCGGCGTTGAGTGCAGTCTGAAAGACCGGATGAAACTGACGGAAATCATTACAAAAACAGGTTCAGGCGGTCTGATGGCAGGGCTGTTTTCTCATAACATTGCCCTGCCCCCCATTATTGCCCACGCCCCTGCAGAACTGGCGCAGCGCATTGTTCCTGCGGTGTTGAGCGGCAAAAAAATAGCGGCGCTCGCCGTCACCGAACCTGGTGGAGGCTCTGATGTGGCCAACCTCAGAACCAAGGCGGACAAGTACTCAGACGCTTCCGGTGATTACTACCTGGTCAGCGGTGAAAAGATTTTCATTACCTCCGGGGTTCGCGCTGACTGGCTGACGGTGGCCGTTCGCACTGGTGAGCCCGGTGCCAAGGGAATCTCCATTCTGGCCATTGAAGGCAACAGCCCTGGCATCACACGCACAAACCTGAAAAAAACCGGTTGGTGGATGAGCGACACCGCCAGCATTCATTTTGACAAGGTTCGTGTTCCTGCAGACCAACTGGTGGGCAAGGAAAACAAAGGGTTTCGCGCCATCATGGAGAACTTTAACCATGAACGCTTGATGTTGGCCGCCGGTGCAACCGGTTTTGCCCGCGTTTGCTTGAATGAAGCCACAGAGTGGGCACAGCAGCGGGTTACGTTTGGCCAAAAACTGGCAGAACATCAGGTGATAAGGCACAAGCTGATGGACATGCGCATGCGGGTGCAGAGTTCGCAAGCCTGGATGGATGTCATCGTAAACCGCTTGGAAACCGGAGACATTGACGAAGGTCTGATTGCCGACATTTGCCTGTTGAAGAACTACACCACGCAAACCATGCAGTTTTGCGCTGATCAATCGGTGCAGATTCTTGGAGGCATGGGCTTCATGCGCGGTCTGCACAGCGAACGCATTTACCGCGAGGTTAAAGTGATGATGATTGGCGGTGGTGCAGAGGAAATCATGAAAGAACTGGCCGCTAGACAACTCAAGATTGTGGCCTGAAGTTCTCTGCTCAAAACAGCGTCATGGCCGCATTAAGCAATGACGCTGCTTTGAGGTGCAATCAGGTGCAATCAAGTGCCATTCAGATGGGAATCCATTAACCCGGCCAACTTCTGGTTTACACTTGGGAACCTTCCAATGCGACCATCCAAACACCATGAATGCGTTTTCCTTTCGAACTGTTGCAGACATTGTTTGTGCCACAGGGGCGCTTAAGCGGCTGCCCGAATTAATTACAACCCGTTTTCCTGCAAAAAAACTGCTGATCATCACCGATGCGTTTTTAGGCACACAAGCCTGTGTTCTGGAAACCACCCAGCAGTTGCGAGCAGCTGGCTTTGAAGTCAGCGTGGACACCTCTGTGCAAGCGGACCCACCTGAAGCGGTGGTTTTGGCCAGCGCTCAAAGCGCCCGCAATGCTGGTATTGAGTTGGTGATCGGCTTGGGGGGCGGTTCCAGCATGGATGTCGCCAAACTGGTGGCGGTTCTGGCCTGCAGCACCACCCCGCTTAAAGAAATGTATGGCATTGGCAATTGCAAGGGTCCTCGCCTGCCTTTGGTGCAAATTCCAACCACTGCGGGCACGGGTTCGGAGGTCACACCCATCTCCATCGTAACCACGGGGGAAACCACAAAAATGGGCGTGGTTTCTCCGGTTTTATATGCAGATCTTGCTGTTTTAGATGCAGAACTGACATTGGGGCTGCCGCGTAAAATGACTGCAGCCACCGGCATTGATGCCATGGTGCATGCCATTGAGGCCTACACCACCAAACATCTGAAGAACCCCTATTCAGATCTGCTGGCGCTGCGGGCGCTGGAATTGCTGTCTGCAAATCTTATGAAGGTCTGCGAAAACGGTGCAGACGTAGCGGCAAGGCAAGCCATGTTGCTGGGCTCTATGTTGGCAGGGCAAGCGTTTGCCAATGCGCCCTGTGCAGCGGTTCACGCGTTGGCCTACCCGCTGGGAGGCTTTTTTCATGTTTCGCATGGGCTTTCCAACGCCTTGGTGTTGCCGGAAGTGATGCGTTTTAATGCCCCTGTCAGTACGAACTTGTATGCAGAAATCGCAGAGGTGGTTTGCCCGACCGCCAGCGGCTCTACAGAGGCAAAAACCGAAAGTTTCATCAAATGGTGCGAAAATCTGGCCATTCACACAGGAATTGAACGCAAATTGCGCGAAGTCGGCGTCACCGAAAACGATCTCAGCACGCTCGCAGATGCCGCCATGCTGCAAACCCGCTTGCTTGGCAACAACCCGAGAGAAGTCAGCCGGGCAGACGCCTTCAATATTTACCAAGCCGTTTTTTAAACTGGAAAAATACAAAACAACATGAGCTCAACAGAAAAGAAAATACCTGCAGAGAACCCGGCCTTGACGCGTTCCCATTACAAGCACTTTTTAAAGATACCCACACGCTGGATGGACAATGATGTTTACGGTCATGTGAACAATGTGGTGTATTACAGTTTTTTCGACACGGTGATCAACGACTACCTCATCAAGCAAGGCGGCCTGGACATTCACAATGGTGCGGTTGTGGGCTATGCGGTGGAAACCAATTGCAAATTCCACCAATCGCTTCGCTTTCCTGAGGTCATTGACGCCGGAATGCACGTGGCTCACTTGGGCAACAGTTCTGTAAAATATGAAATTGGACTGTTTAAAGAAGGCTCAGACCAAGCCGCAGCCACCGGACACTTCGTACATGTGTTTGTAGACAGCAGCACGGACAAACCGGTCAGTATGCCGCTGGCTATTCGTTCGGCGCTGAGTGCACTGCAAGGCTCAGCGGCTCAAGCTCTGTAATTTCAAAGCTCACACCAGCACGCTCCAGTGCTTTCACCGCCACAGGCCCTATGGCTGTGGCGGGTGTAACTACACCGTAATAACGGGGAGCGCCGAAGTTGTCCAACCCCATTAAAATTCCGGCCTGAACTGCGATATTGGCGGTGGATCTGTAACCTGCATGCCCTGCGCCCTTGACCAGACAACGCACGCGTTGCCCCGTTTGCCCTGTGGCAATCAAATTGATTTCATAAGACATTTCATCCAGAGACGCGCTAGACGGGCCATTG
>JBEIKS010000230.1:0-4323 GCA_040379625.1 Burkholderiaceae bacterium | reverse complement strand
GTGAGGAACTGCCGAGTAGGGGCGAACATACCCAACTTTGGATCGACGGGCTGAGTGTCCCTGCCTCGCGGCTTGCCGTTGCCAGCACCAACACCCGCACTGCCTGGACGCCCCTGGCCGGCTGCCCTGCCCCGTACACCGTCATCTTCAGAGGATGCGTTTCTCAACCCCAAAGACTGAACATAGGAAAGCGCCTCAAGCGGCTCCATCTCAACCCAGCGACCGCGCTTTAGCGTGGTTGGCAACAACAAATCACCGTAACGGACTCGAATCAAGCGACTGACCGTCAGCCCCAAGGCCTCAAACATGCGACGCACTTCGCGGTTTTTGCCCTCAGACAAACCGACCCGATACCACCGGTTGGCGCCCTCTCCACCGGCAAACTCCAAGAAGGAAAACTTTGCCAAGCCATCATCCAGATCAACGCCCTTCAGCAATTTTTGGCGACCTGACTCATCAAGCTCTCCTAAAATTCGGACGGCATATTCTCGCTGCACCTCAAAGCGGGGGTGCATGAGGCGGTTGGCCACCTCACCAGAGGTAGTCAGAATGAGCAGACCCTCAGTGTTGTAGTCCAAACGACCCACAGCCAACCATTTGCCATTTGAGACGCGGGGCAGGCGGTCAAAGACGGAGGCCCGCTTTTCCGGATCGTCTGCAGACACAATCTCACCGGCCGGCTTGTGATAGATGAGAACCCTGGGCGGCTTTTCATTGTTTCGCCGCTGTATGGGGCGTCCATTGATTTTGACGATGTCAGTGGGCAGCACACGCTGACCAATGTGGGCGGGTTCGCCATTCACGGACACGCGCCCAGCCACAATTTTTTCTTCCATTTCCCGGCGGGAACCCAAACCTGCGTCCGCAAGCACCTTGTGCAACTTTGGCGCCAATTCAGGATCCAGGCGTACATTTAACTTGGAACGAACGCCCTTTTGCCCCTGGGCAGACGCCGTTGCCGGCCGGACAAAGGCAGACCAGTCGTTTTCAGCCGCGTCAGATGAAACCTCTGGAGTCACAGCAGGCGATTCGCCCGCGACCGAGGACACCACGCCCGCGAACTCGGGGGCAAGCGCATCAGGCTGGACCGGCCAATCGCTCTGGGTTGCCGCCTCTGGCATACCCTCGTCCATTGCGGCAGCAACGCTGACAGGGGCTTTTGGCCGACGCCCATGAGAAGCGCGGGGGCCGCGAACGGAGGGTTTGCGGGGTGCGCGAGGTTTCTTCTCTGCGACCACTTTGTCTTCAGGACTCGACATGAGGCTCCAATCCGGTATCAAAAGAAATGACTTTTTGTTTCTCTAATGCTGACAAGGGCGACTCGCCATCTTGCAAAGAGGGCAAAGCCGACAGGTTAGGCAAGGCCATGTCAGCCAAAAATTGCGGCGTGGTTGCAAACAGCGCTGGACGCCCAGGCGTTTCCTTGTAACCCACCACTTCAATCCATTCCCGCTCTTCCAGTGCTTTAACAATGGTGGAGGCGACGGTGACGCCACGAATGGCCTCAATTTCACCCCTCGTAACAGGTTGTTTATAGGCAATAATTGCCAAAGTTTCCAGCACGGCGCGGGAATAGCGCGGCGGCTTCTCCGGGTTCAGGCGCTCGAGAAAAGGTTGCATCTCGGGGCGCGACTGAAACCTCCAGCCGCTTGAAATTTGTATTAACTCCATGCCACTGTCTGACCAATCGCGACGCAAGTCTTCCAGCAACGTGAGAAGCACAGCCTTATCGAGGTAATCCTCAAACAATGTTTCCAATGCCTTGGTGGGCATCGGCTCGACAGCGCACAAAAGCGCAGTCTCCAAGATGCGTTTAGCTCGCGGGAGATCCATCCCAGCGGTATCCTTAAAAAGAGAGAGGGGGCCGAACACGCGAAAGGGCGTGGGCTGACAAAGCCTAAGGGCTTTGTGACAAGATGATTGGATTCTAACAGGGCGGTGTCTGATTGTGAAGTAGCGACCAATAATTCACACTTACCCACATTAAAGTGGGATAACCCTGTGGGTTAGCGGTGGATAACTCCGACAGACGCTTGAAACGATTGAAAGCTTTTGTGCATGCCTAAAAAATAAAAACCCGGAAGCTTTTGAGGACTTCCGGGCTAAACCAACAACAAAGGTTGGAGACACAGGCAAATTATGAAGGTTTTTCATAAAAAGTTACCCCCCCAAAGGTGTCAGGAAAGCAAAATAAAACCAATCTGAAAAGTTTGTCCACACGTTTAGGGGAAAACCCCTTCTAAAATTGTGGATAAGCTTTTTAAGCTTCTGATTCAGCGACTGTTTGATTAACATGCACAAAGTATGAGCAACAACACATTACCCACGCTTTACACCTTCAGGCGTTGTCCTTACGCCATGCGGGCTCGACTGGCCATCGCCGCGGCAGGCATCGAACACAAAAGCATAGAGGTGAGCTTGAAACAAAAACCCGCCGAATTGCTGGAGTTGTCACCGAAAGGAACGGTACCCGTTCTTCAAACCGGGGATGGCCGGGTTTTGGAAGAGAGTCTGGACATCATGTTGTGGGCCCTGGAAACGGCTGACCCCCACGCCTGGTTACCTAGGCAAGAGGCCGCGCGCCAGAATCAACTGGAGTGGATCCGTAAACACGACCTTGAGTTCAAACCATTGCTGGACAAATACAAGTATGCCGTGCGGCACACCGAACTGAGCCTGGAGCAACACCGGGGCAATGCTGTCATGTGGTTGCAGCAACTTGAATACCAACTTGAACAACAGCAATTCCTGATATCCTCAAAGTGTAGCTTGGCCGATATCGGTATTTTTCCGTTTGTCAGGCAATTCGCACGCGTAGATTGGGATTGGTTTGAACACAACACCACCCTTCCCCGCTTAAAGTTCTGGCTGCATTACATGCTGAACCTGCCGCTGTTTTTAAAGATCATGGAAAAACATACCAATGCAAAGTGAGGAAATGCCGCTGTTCCCCCTCAATACCGTTTTATTCCCTGACGGTTATCTGCCAATGCAGATTTTTGAGGTTCGCTACCTTGACCTGATTCGCAACTGCTTGCGCACCAATACCCCCTTCGGTGTTGTGTGCTTGCTGGAAGGCAATGAAGTTCGCAAGCCCGGCGAGGCGCCGATGTTTTCAGAGGTGGGTACACTGGCGCATGTCACCGACTGTGATGCTCCGATGCCTACGCTGCTTAAAATCAAGACAAAAGGCGGCGAACGCTTCAAATTACTGTCTTTTGAACAAAGAAAGAACGGGTTGTGGGTTGGGCAAATTCAACGCATGCCAGCCGATGCACACACAGCCGTACCAGAACATTTACAGATGTCTAGCGAAACCCTGGCCGGCCTGATTGAAACCTTGGACAGCAGCGACCTGAGCCCGGAACAAATTCCGGTCAAGCCGCCACTACAACTCAGCGACTGCGGCTGGGTGGCCAACCGGTGGTGCGAACTGATGCCCCTGGAAAAAGCGACCAAACTTCAATTGCTGGCTCTGGACAACCCGTTGCTGCGTTTGGAGTTGGTCAATGATGAACTGGAAAACCGCGGCTTGCTGTGAAGCGTTTGTTTAGCGCTTGCTGCTGTCATTCCAGCGAAACCCCACGCCAGCCAGTTCGATTCTGTCCCAAACGGCAGATTTTTCTGCATCGTTGAGGAAAATCCAGCCATCCACCTCGGTTGCGGTTCGCCCACACCCCCTGCAGAGGTCGTCTCCCAAGGCTGTTGAACAGTAACCGATGCAAGGTGTTTCAACCTCAGGCCAGCGTGGTAGTTTTTTGGCTTCACTCATGGGGTGCCCGCCTTTGCAATGTCAGGTCGAAATTCTTTCTTCAGTCGCACGTAAAGAACCTTGGAAACTTTGGCAACAGTGGACCCATCGTCGTGCACGATGTCGGCTTGAAACGTATAGAGCACCTTGTCGCCCGACTTCGCCTGTTCTTTGATACTGTCCAATTGGGCATCAGAAATAACATAAGTGCCAGTGACCCTGCCCTTGCCCGGGGAAACAAAATCAATGGTGGCCTGCTGATCCCAGACATGGTGGGTTTTGCCCAGCAAACGCATGAGCATGAGCATAAAGAACGGATCTGCCATTGCATAGAGCGAACCTCCAAAGGAGGTACCCATGACATTGCGATTTTTTTTGGTCAGTGGTAACTCAACCACCACGCGCTTGAAATCAGGGTCTATTTTTACCACGCGAATGCCGGCGCCACGCAGAGGCGCATAGCGATTCATGATGAAGCGCACGATGCTTGCGTTTTTAAGCAAGGCCACTTGGAACAGGGTTGCCATTTTTTTGGTGGGAAGTTGCACAGACCCAAGCATACTTGAAACATC
>JBEIKS010000229.1:0-4348 GCA_040379625.1 Burkholderiaceae bacterium | reverse complement strand
GATACCGACCGTTAAAACTCACCCATTAATGTCTATCAATTCAATGTCAAAAAACAGTGTTGCATTCGGTGGAATTGCACCGGGCACACCCCGTGAACCGTAGGCTGTATTGCCGGGGCACTTCAGGGTGGCTTTGCTGCCTATGCTCATTTTTTGAACGCCTTGGGTCCAGCAGGCAATCACTTGATTTAAACCAAAACTGATAGGCTGCCCGCGCTTATACGAGCTGTCGAACTCCCTGCCATCCTCAAACGTGCCACGGTAGTGCACTTTTACGCTGTCTGTGGCCTTGGGCATTTTCGCGCCGTCCTTGCCCGCGGTTGTAATGGTGACTTCCACACCCGAGTCCAGCCTGATGGGGCTGGCATCCGGCTTTTGTGCAAACGCTGAAACACCTGTCAGCGACCACACCGCCACGCCGATCACCACACTTGCCACTGCCTTGTTTTTTATGACTTTCAATTGACTGCTTCTCCGAGGTTCAACACTTAAAACCCCATTCTACACATGACATCAATTGTTTTTTCGGTAGAGCGTCAATCGGTTTCCAAAGGTACTGGTGTTGTCTCCGATCACCCCTTTTTCAGTGATGATCAGGTCAGATGTGTTGAACAAAGGGGGTCTGCCCAATCTGACCTGAGAGGGGTTTTGGAAGCTGTTGTTGTCTGTGGATTGCAAAATCAGGCCCAGGGCAGAAACCCTCGCAACCTGACCGGAACTGTAGAAGGGGACGACAAAATCGTTGTCAATAAAACTGATGTCGTCTGGCAGGCTGTTGAAGGCCGCCAGGTTTTCTACCGTGCCTGCGGCGCCACCCGGTAATATGCTCACCCGTTTGATTCGCCCCAGGCTGTTGCTGTCTGAATCGGTAAAAAACAAGACTGAACCTTTCCGCTGCAAACCATTGGGAAAGCTGATATTGCTGCTTAACCAGACTTGTGAAGACACCACGCTGGTGATGTTGAGTGAATTGAGGTTGATTTTTACGATCTTGGGCACCATGCCGGAGGGTCCATTGACCCAATACAAGCTCAGACCGTCTGGTCCGTCCACTAGGCCGTTGCCGGCGGTGACATCTGAAATGCTGGCGGACCTGACCAAGGTCACCGGGCTTTGCGCCAACGATGCGGTCCAGAGAGAACCATCAAAACAGCCCGCAAACAGGGTGCTTTGAATAATTGCAAGACCAGTAAAATTGCATTGCGTACTCGACAGCGGCGTGGCGATGTAACCGGTGGTTGAGCCTGAAGACGCAGTGATTTCATAGACATTCAGACCGCCTGAAACAAACAGGCGACCGCTGCTGCTAAAAATCATGTTTTCTGCATCGGGGAGGGTGGCAATGGTGCTGGCCCGACCGCACAAGGAAGTAAAGCAGGGCGCGCCCGATGGTGTCACATTGTCCCCAGAAGAACCAGCGCTGGTGTAGCTGAAGCTGAAAAAACAACCCGCCAAGCAGAGCGTGCTTAAGCACAGCGCGAACAGGACAAATCGCCGCATTACAGATGGTCGCATTGGGTAAGACCTGAAAATTTTTTAAAAATCCAGTCTAACCGACTTGTGTCATCGTGTTAAACGTTCTAACACCCTTTGCGTATGTTTTCGCAAACCTGAAGTTTGCCGTCGCGACTGGGAAAGCTTCTAGCTGAAAAATACCTGAAACTTAATTTTTGTCGGCCATTGGCTCCATTGTCCTCCAACAGCCTGCTGTCAGCGCTTTCAAAACCGCTCTCTCCGGTTTTTTTCAACCAGCGGTCAAACCAGGCCAGGCTGTAGTGCTGTGTCAGCGCATTTCCCCAACCGCCAGAGCATTCGCCCTTGCTGGCATCCGGACACCAGGAACTCGCCGGGAAATTGGGCAACAAACTGAACTCATAATGTGTGGAACCAGCAATTGTCAATTCAATGACGGGTTGGCCGGCTTTGACCCACTCCCTTAAATTGGTGGTTGTCTTCTTTGGGTCTGGCGGCTGTATAAACGGGGCTGGCGCCAAGCCATACTCACCATTGAGACCGAGAATCGGGACACGCGGAATCACAGCAGGTACGTTGTCAGTCGCCGCCGGTCTTCCATTACCACCCGCATTGCCAGTCTGTCCGTTGGCTTGTGTGTAGATGCCGTCCCATGCCACCACCGCCTTCACTGGGTTTTGCCCATCAATCTTGCCGGGCCACGCCTGCGCGCCGACCGCGCCGTAGGACTGAACCACAGACACGCCCGTGCCACCCAAAGAGTGCCCGGCAATGCCCAAGCGGTTTGGGTCCAGACGGTCATGAATCGGATTGAATGCGGTAACAGCGGTTGGGTAGGTGTCTTTGCAACTGTTGTTGTGAGGGTAGGGCTTGCCTGGCGTTGAACGGAAAAAATCAATTGCATCCACCAAGCCAGTCCAGAAGACGGTTGGGTTGGCATTGCTGCCTTGCACACCTTTCGGAGTTTGCTGGTCGCTGCGGCCTTGCCCTCGGGGATCAAAGGTCAGTACAGCATAGCCGTTGCGCACCAACATCTGCGCCGCCCACCAGTAGAGGGTTTCTGGCGCTTGAACTGAACCGTTTTGAATCACAATGTTGGGTAATTGCGCACCAGGCTTGCTGCCCTTGGGTAACCACACCCGGCCGGAGAGTCTTGCACATTCACTGTCATAAAACACCACAGGAGTAACGTCCGCCACCTCGCTGTAAAACGTTTTTCCATCCTTGCCGTTTGCTTCTGGATACAAAAACGGGTTGCCAGTGCAAGGTCCGCTCCAGGTAGCGCACACGGGGGTAAAACTGGTGTTGCCGGAAAGGGGACTGAGCCAGCTGTTGTCTGCGCCCGCTCTGGCAGACCAGCTTTGCAGATTGGCAACACTCTGCGCTTGGTATTGCTGCAAAAATTCTGGGGACTCCAATTGCTCGCGGATGGCATCACCAGTTCGTGCAAAGTTGGCCTGTTCACATTGGGTCCAGGCCTGCGAGGGGTAAACCGCCTCGTCACAAGTCATGTCAAGTGCTACCGGTTGTGTGGAAGCGTTACCAGAGGCTTGGAGATTATTGCTACTCGCACCTGACGCGGTTGGGCCGATCGCATCTGATCCGCAAGCTGACAGCAATGCAGAAATCGAGGCAGACAAAAGAAATACCGGTAGGGTGCGCTTCACACTCGACTCACTGTAACGGGATAGGAGCTTGTTATACTTTGTAAGCCTCCGGTTGGATTCAAAACAAAATAAGTTCCGATTAGCGCAGCCAGTGCTGATCTGCTAAATTTGATGAAACCTGCTTTTACAAGAAGAAACACTGTCCGAATGGATCAAATCCCCCTCAGTACTGAACGCAACGCGCACATAAATCGTAAAAAGTGGACTTTCTTTGTCATCTTGCTGATGGTTGTTGCTGCCGGCTTGGGCCTGTTTTTGACTCAGAAAAACGACAAGCCAGTTAAATCCAGTGAAAAAGACAAGGCCAACCGTCCTGCGCCCGTGGCAACGCGAGATGTGGTGCGCCAGGACATGCGTGAGCTTGTAACTGCCTTGGGAACGCTAACGGCGTTTAACACCAGCGTGGTGCGTTCGCGGGTGGACGGCGTGTTGCTGCGTATCCGCTACACCGAGGGCAGCACCGTTAAAGAGGGCGACTTGTTGGCTGAAGTTGATGCCGCCCCCTATGAGGCAGCGCTTAAAAACGCTCTGGGGCAATTGCAGCGAGACCAGGCCTTGCTAAAAAACGCAGAACTCGATTTGCAACGCTACGAGGAGCTCTGGAGCAAAGATTCCATCGCCAAACAGCAACTTGACACACAAAGTGCACTGGTGGCGCAGTTGCGGGGCACGGCGCAAACAGATCAGGCCTTGGTCGACACCGCCAGGCTTAACCTTTCCTACACAAAAATCAAAGCCCCTATTGGGGGTCGTCTTGGCTTGCGCCTCGTGGATACAGGCAATTTCATCAAGGCAAGCGATGCCAACGGGCTGGTCACCATTACGCAGCACCAACCCATCGCAGTGGTGTTTGCAGTGCCCGATAAATACCTGCAAAAAATTCAGGCCAGGCTTAAAAGTCAGGAGCCACTCAAAGTGGAGGCCTGGGACAGGGAACAAAACAATTTGCTGGCCAAAGGCAAGGTGCAGGTCATTGACAATGCAGTGGATGTGACCACAGGCACCCTGAAATTGAAAGCCGTGTTTCCCAATGCAGACGAGTCATTGTTTCCCAACCAGTTTGTCAATGTTCGCTTGCAGGTGGACACATTAAAAGACGCGCTCGCGGTTCCTGCCAATGCGGTACAAAGGGGCAGCATCGGCACCTTTGTCTACGCCGTCAATGAAGACGACACGGTGTCCTTGAAAAAAATAGAGGCCGGCATCAG
>JBEIKS010000228.1:0-4355 GCA_040379625.1 Burkholderiaceae bacterium | reverse complement strand
TCCCCTGTAAACATCACAACATTGCTGAGAAGGGCTTTGGGCAGTGAATGGTCTTACCGGTTTTCAGTGATTGAGGACGCATCAACCGCGCCTAGAAAAAAACCGAATCCGCAAGTGTATTTGCAGACACTGGCCCGCTTGAAATTGCCTGCGCAGGCTTGTCTGGCATTTGAAGATTCCCACAATGGCTTGACAGCCGCCAGAGCAGCAGGTTTGGGTACCATCATCACACCGACTGACTTTACGGCACACCACAGTTTTGAGGGTGCCCTGATTTGTTTGCCTGATCTGTCCGGTATTGGTTTGGACGAGCTTAAAAAGCTGCATGCCATGTTTGCTGAACAATCTTCAGCGCTTGCATCTTGAAGAAGGGTGGCAATGTAATGTTACCCGCACATCGAATCACACTGACTCAGTTCCTGATTGAGGAAAGAAAGCGATTTCCAGAAGCCAGCGGAGACTTCAATCATTTGCTGCTCGATGTTGCAATGGCCTGCAAGCGAATTGCGCATGCCGTGTCTTTTGGCGACTTGATGCCTTACAAATTGTCTGAAATTTCCGAGGACGCTTTGGCGCAGTTGGTGCATTTGCCAAAAACACATGCAAACGGGAAATACCTTTTGTTGTTTGATGCAATTGACGGTGTCAGCAACATTGACATGAATGTTTCGCTGGGCAGCGTGTTTTCCATTCTTCGCGCACCGGAACCCCTGCAGCCCAATGAGCGACGTCTGAACGAAGATAATTTTTTACAAGCGGGCAGGGAACAGGTGGCTGCAGGCTATGCCATTTATGGCCCAAGCACCATGTTGATTTTAAGTGTGGGCAGGGGTGTGGTGGGTTTTACGCTAGACCCCAACTTCAAGGAATTCATGCTGACGCACCCGGATTTAAAAATTCCGGTGGATACACAAGAGTTCGCCATCAATGCCTCGAATCGCAGGTTTTGGGAGACGCCCGTTCAACAATACGTAGACGAATGCCTGGCTGGGCGAACCGGCCCGCGCCACAAGGATTTCAGCATGCGCTGGATTGCCTCCATGGTGGCCGAAGCGCACCGCATCTTGATGAGAGGGGGCGTGTGCCTATACCCCAGAGACACAAAGAATTCCGGGAAATCAGGGCAGTTGCGACTGCTTAACGCGGCCAATCCAATGGGTTTTATTATTGAGCAAGCCGGTGGTGGTGCCATTACCGGCAGCCAACCTGTGCTGGACATCAAGCCCGCGTCGCTGGACCAACGCATCGGATTTATTTTTGGCTCTAAAAATGAAGTCGAGCGAATTCAAAAATATCACCGCGAACCCCCGGCTAAAAATCTGGACGCCCCCTTGTTTGGCGAGCGCAGTTTATTCCGCGACTGGACGGTGTCCATGAACAGTCCACAAAGCTTATTGGTTGAGGAATAACATGTCGATCAAGCATCCCATTATTTCCATCACAGGCTCTTCAGGTGCTGGCACCACATCGGTGACCCGCACATTTCAAAACATATTCCGCCGTGAAGGTGTAGATGCTGCAATTGTGGAGGGTGATAGTTTTCATCGCTACAATCGCAAAGAGATGAAAGCCCAGATGGCGGAGGCTGAAACAAACGGTGACAAGCATTACAGCCACTTTGGGCCAAGAACCAATCTGTTTCCCGAGTTGGAGCATTTGTTCAGAAGTTATTCTGAAACCGGCCGAGGAAAGCATCGAAAGTATTTGCACGATGCTGAAGAAGCCATGCCTTATCAACAAGAGCCTGGTACTTTTACCCCTTGGGAAGACATACCTGCCAACACCGATTTGTTGTTCTATGAAGGTCTGCATGGCGCTGTTGTTACCAAGGAAGTCAATATTGCCCGGTATCCGGATTTATTGATTGGTGTGGTTCCGGTGATTAATCTGGAGTGGATACAAAAACTCTGGCGCGACAAATCAAAGCGCGGTTATTCCACCGAAGCGGTGACAGACACCATCCTGCGTCGCATGCCAGACTACATCAACTATATTTGCCCGCAGTTTGAACACACCCACGTAAACTTTCAGCGTGTGCCCTGTGTGGATACTTCAAACCCGTTCATTTCCCGTGAAATTCCGGCACCAGACGAAAGCATGGTAGTGATTCGCTTTGCAAAACCCAAAGGCATTGATTTTCCATATTTGCTCAATATGATTCACGACTCTTTTATGTCGCGCGCCAATACGATTGTGGTGCCGGGCGGTAAAATGGAGTTGGCCATGCAATTGATTTTCACCCCTTTTGTTTGGCGCATGATGGAGCGCAAAAGAACGGTGGTTTAAGGTTTTTGTTGCAAGACTTTAAACAGTACCTTGAACACCTCTGAAGAAAAGGCCATGGCCATGTGCGTGGCCTTTACTTCAATGTGTTCCACATTCGGAGAAAAGCGGTCTATGCAGGCCTCGCTCGCCACAATGGCATCCCGTTGGTTGTACAAGGCCACAACAGCGCATTCAATGGGGTGCTTGTAACGGCTCAACACCGCATTGGCCGCTTTTTCCACATCAATGCCACGCCGTTTGTAAACCGGCAGGAATGCCGTGTATTTTGGGCCGCCCACCACCGGGGTGCCCAGTGTAATAACCCGCGAAACATCGCTGCCTTGTTCCCGGGCCACTTCCTTTGAAATGTACCCGCCCAAACTCCAGCCTATCATCTGTATCGGTTCGCCTTTTTCGCCAGCAAACTCCCTGACTTGCTGCATGACCAAGGGCATCAATTTTCTAAGGTCGCCGTCGTTTACCCCCAGGTTCCAATAGCGCGCATCAAATCCAAGATCAATCAAATACCGTTTCATGGCCCCCATGAGTTTCACATGAGCGCCATAGCCTGGCAGCAGCAATATGCCTTTGCCGTGCCCTATGGGTTCTCTGGGCAGGTTGCGCCAATCAATGGCGGTTTTGATGGCTTGTACGGGTATTTTAAGTTCGTCCAGCAAAAGGCGCAGTGGGGGGTGACTCATGTTCGAGCCATAGCGTTGATTGAATTCTTCCTGATTCATTTTTTGAAGCGCTCAGCGAAACTTGAAAGTTAAATCATACGCAACTCTTGCAGTAACGCACAAACCCCGACAACTGAAAGTTTAAATGTCCGACTTCAATAAGCTTTCACCCTGCCGTTAAATATCAGACAAGGTTCAATCCACATAAAAATTTTCATTGTTTAACTTTTTTAGAGGTTTACAGGTTCCACCGTGGCCACCATCAAATTCAAACAGGCGACTGTTGTGACAGATTTGTTTGCCTTCGATGGCACGGAACGAATACGCAATGGAAAGCTCACGTCGTTTGATCTGGTGTCTGCCGATGCAAGCCCGCTGGGCTATTTCGGAGGCGTTGGACTGCGTTATGACGCCAGTGATCTGGCCGCATTGCAACTCACAGGGGGTTCGATTGGCAGCCTGACCCTTGGCGGCGTCACCCCCACAGTCTTTATTGGCAATGTAACGCTGAGCGCAATCCGGTTTTTTCAGTTGCAATCCTTGGGCGATGCCGAAACTTTGCGCAGCGAAATATTCCAGGGCTCTGATGTGTGGACGGGTTCTGTCGGCAATGACGAAATCAACGGTTATGGTGGCTCAGACACGCTGGATGGCGGTTTGGGCAGTGACACGCTCAATGGTGGTTCAGGTAACGACAACCTGCAGGGAAAAGACGGTCAAGACCTTTTGCTGGGCGAGCAGGGAGATGACACGCTGGATGGCGGCGCCGGTGCTGACACTTTGCTGGGTGGGCTGGGCGCAGACTTTTTGCAAGGTGGCCTTGGCGATGATGAAATTGATGGCGGTTTGCAGACTGATCTGCTGAGCTACGCCGACCGCAACCGGGTCAGTTATGCCCAGGCCACTGGCGCAGTTATTGTGAGCCTGTCTGGTATCTCCGGTAACGGTGAGTCGGGTACAGGTTTTTCAAGGGGGGCACATGGCAATGATGTACTGAAAAACATCTCTGAAATTCGTGGCTCCAATTTCAACGACCAATTAATCGGCAGCAGCGCTTTGTTGTTGGAGGTATTTGAAGGCGCTGGAGGAGCAGACACCATTGATGGCGGAGCCATTACAGACTTGCTGGGCCAACGCAATTCAAATTTGGTGAGCTACCAGTCTGCTACAACCGGTGTGAAGGTCAGTTTGCTGACCGGACGCGCATCAGGGGGCGGTGGCAATGATGTATTGTTGAACATCAATCAGATCAAAGGCTCCATTTTCGGAGACTCGCTGACTGGCAGCAAGACAACCTTGTTGATTGAAAGTTTCGAGGGCTCAACTGGCAACGACACCATTGACGGTTTGGGCGGGCTTGATCTCATCCGCTACGACTCCGCCACCGGGGGGGTTAATGTCAATCTTTCC
>JBEIKS010000227.1:0-4366 GCA_040379625.1 Burkholderiaceae bacterium | reverse complement strand
GACCATGCTTGCGCCTTCGCCTTGATTTCAAGCGCCAATGCCTCTCTTTGCTTGCTGGAGAGCTTCTTGGAGTCTTTCAAGCCCGCTATGGGGTGTTTTGCGTCAAGTATGACGGCGCCAGCGACCACTGCGCCTGCCAGCGGCCCTCTGCCCGCTTCATCGACACCCACAATGATTGATTTCAACTTGCCTTGCCCAGCAAGGGTTCGATGGCCTGTGCGGCCAGTAAACCGCTGTCACGTTTGAGTTGCAGATGCATGTCTGTAAAACGCATTTTAAGTATCCGACCTTCAACTTCATTGTCGATAATGCGCTCTACCGCACCGGCAAGTGCTTCAGGTGTCGCATCGTCTTGAAGATACTCAGGCACCAAAAACTTGCCCGCCAGAATATTGGGTAGACCTGCGTAAGGCAGATAGGCTTTCCGTTTGCTGATCCACCAAGACACTCTGGGCATTTTATAAGCAATGACCATCGGTTTTTTGAAGAGCATGGCTTCCAGTGTGGCCGTTCCGCTGGCCAGCAGTACCAGATCGCTGGCGCCCATAATTTCATGCGAGCGTCCTTGCACCAAGGTCCATTTTTCAAGCAAACCCTTTGGCACTTTGCGCTTGAATGCCTCACCCACTTTGCCCGATACCAATGGCGAAATGAACCGCCAACCGGGGTGGCGTTGTGACAGCCGCATGACGGTCTGAATGAAGGTGTCCCCTAAGAATTGCACTTCGGACATTCTGCTGCCGGGCAAAACAGCAACAAGATGGTCTTTGACCTCCAGTTTCAAACCACGTCTGAAAGCCTCGGTGTCAATGTCAATGGGAGCCAACTGGGCAAATGGATGCCCGATATAACTGGCGCTGATTCCGGCGCGCCTTAAAATTTCAGGCTCAAAGGGGAAAATGCAAAGAATGTGATCGCAGGCTTTTTTCAGCAATTCTATGCGCTCTGCTCGCCAAGCCCAGATGGAAGGACAAACGGCGTGCACGGTTTTTACCCCGCTTTGCCGCAACTGCAATTCAAGCCCCAGGTTGAAGTCTGGCGCGTCCACACCCATCATCAGTGAAGGGGGCTGTTGCATCCACCGGTCTCTGAGTTCGTTGCGAATGCCCAGAATGCGCCTGTAATGTTTCAGCACTTCCACATAGCCCCTGACGGCCAGCGCATCTGACGGATAAAGCGCCTGAACGCCGGCTTTGCTGAGTCGTTCACCCGCAATTCCTTCAGCCGTGAAATTGAACTGGCCGGCCAAGTGCTGTTTTACACCCTCATAAATCAGGGCGCCTATCCAGTCGCTGGACGGCTCGCCGGCGACCAGTCCCAGGTGTGCTTGCAGCATTACAGTTCCCGTCTGTGGTTGGGTGGGCGCCGCATCAACGTACGATTCCTCGCGTAGAACCTTTTAAAAACTCCAGCCAGAGATCAAGGTATTTGGCACCCTCCACGCCTTCATCGCGGCTGGTGGCCAGCAGTCCTTTGGCCTCCTCAAGCGTGTGCCCCTCGCGGTAAACAGTTTTGAATGCACGGCGTATGGTTTGAATTTCTTCTCGAGAAAAACCTCGGCGTTTCAACCCCTCGACATTCACACCATGCGCTGCGCAGGGGTTGCCACCGGCCAGCACAAATGGGGGCAAGTCTTGGGACAAAGAAGAATTCATGCCCGCCATGGCGTGGGCCCCTACTTTTACAAACTGGTGGATGCCGCTCATGCCGCCGATGATGGCCCAGTCGCCGATATGAACATGTCCGGCGATTTGCACGGCATTGGCCAAAATTGTGTTGCTGCCCAACATCACATCGTGAGCGATGTGCACATACGCCATGATCCAGTTGTCATTGCCGATTTGGGTCAGGCTTTGATCTTGCACCGTTCCTGTGTTCAAGGTGCAATATTCACGAACATTGTTCCTGTCGCCAATGACCAAACGGGTGGGCTCCCCTGCGTATTTCTTGTCCTGGGGGGCGCCACCAATGGCAACACCGGCATAAAAGCGGTTGTCTGCACCAATGGTGGTGTGACCTTCCACAATGCAATGTGGTCCGATGATTGTGTTGGCCCCAATACTGACATGAGGTCCAACCACGGCAAACGGACCCACGCTGACGCTGGAGTCCAGTTGTGCTTTCGGGTCAATAAGGGCGGTAGGATGTATGCTCATGGTGTCTCCGAATGTTGTTTTTACTTTTAGTTTCAGATGTTGCGCAGGGTGCACATGATTTCTGCCTCTGCGGCCACAGCGCCATCAACCAGCGCCTTGCCAGCGAATTTCCAAAGCCCGCGGCTGGTTCGCATGATGCTGACTTCAAGATGCAAAACGTCGCCTGGGGTCACAGGCTTTTTAAATCTTGCGTTATCAATGCCCACAAAAAAGTAAACCGATTTGTCGTCCGCCTTGCTTCCTTGGGTCTGGAAAGCCAATATTGCCGCTGTTTGCGCCAAAGCCTCGACAATCAATACGCCCGGCATCACCGGATAGTTGGGAAAGTGTCCGGGAAAGAAAGGCTCGTTAAAAGTGACATTTTTTTGGGCAAGGATGCGTTTTCCTGGTTCTATTTCCAGAACGCGGTCGACGAGAACAAAAGGAAACCGGTGCGGTAGGTATTCAAGAACTCCGCGGATGTCTAAAGGTGCATTCATGTTTTAACTGTCTGAGAGAGTGTTGGTTTTTTGATTTTTTTCCAACGCACGAATTCTCGTGCGAAGTTCGGTCGCATTGCGCAAAACTGCCGCATTGCGTTCCCAATTTTTGTGGCTGTCCATGGGGAATATGCCACTGTAGACGCCAGATTCGGCGATGCTGCTGATCACCGTTGTGCAAGGCGAGATTGTGGTTCCATCTGCAATCGAAAGGTGTCCGAGTATGTTTGCACTGCCGCCAATGGCGCAGCGGGCCCCTATTTTTGCCGTACCAGCCACACCCGTACAACCGGCGATGGCGGTTTGAGCGCCAATTTCGACGTTGTGGCCAATTTGAATCAGGTTGTCGAGTTTACAGCCCGCACCGATCAAGGTGTCGTCCAAAGCGCCTCTGTCTATGCAAGTGTTGGCTCCGATTTCTACATCATCGCCAACGATGACTGCGCCGACTTGCGGGATTTTGATCCATTGTCCCTTTTCTGGCGCGAATCCGAATCCGTCCGCACCAATAACCACGCCGCTGTGCAAAATGACGCGGTCACCGAGCGAGCAGTCGTGGTAGACAGTGACATTGGGATGAATCAGGCAATCGGCTCCTATCATGACATTTTCGCCAATGACGCAACCTGCACTGATGATTGAGTTTGGACCTATGCGAGCACCGCTTCCGATGACTGCATTTGCGCCAATCTGCGCACTGTCATCGACCGTGGCTTCACTGTGAATGACTGCACTGGAATGCCTGCCACCTGTGGTGCTGGGTGACGAGACCTTCACCCACCACTGTTGGACTCGCGCATAGTAAATGTAGGGATTCGTGACCACCCAGGCCACCATGGCAGGATTCGCGAAAGCTGCAGAGCCCAAGGCTTGAAGATTTAAAAATTCAGTTTCTGTGACGAGAACCGCAGTTGCAAGGCTGGCTTGAACCTGTGTTCTGTACTTTGGGTTTGCCAAAAAACCCAGATTTCCGGGCTTCGCGTTGGCAAGTGTAGAGAACCCTTCTAGTATCAAACCCTCGGTTTCAAGTTGTTGGCCTTGCAAAGGCTCAAAAAAACAGACCGCCTTTCCTCCGAATTCTTTGATCAAGTCACTTAAGCAAACTGATTTAAATTTCATCGTCTACGCTCCATTGACCTGACAGTCCTGAAACCGTTGGGTGAGTTCTCAAACCATTTACTTGGAGTTGCCACCAGCGCTGTTGAGGGTTTTAATCACTTTTTCAGTGATATCAACTTTTGAAGAAACGAATACCGGTGGTTCTTGCAAAATAATGTCGTATTTTTCCGCCTCGGCAATTTGCTTGATCACTTTTTCAGCGCGTTCGAGGATCACTGAGCGCTCTTCAAATTGGCGTTGGTTCAGATCTTCCTTGAACTCACGCTGACGACGTTGAAAGTCTTTGTCCAAGTCGCCGAGTTCCCTCTGCCGACGGTTACGCTCAGTCTCAGACATGACAGCTGCGTCCCTGTCGAACTTTTCGTTCAACGCTTTTAACTTGGTCGCTTGCTCGGTCAAATCTTTGGTGCGCTTGCCGAAGTCGGTTTCAATTTTATTCAACGCATTCTTGGCCGGGGTCGAATCTTTGAGAATACGGTCGACATTCACCCAACCCACTTTGGCAGCGTCGTCCGCAAAGGCGAAGGCCGTGGAAAACATCATGATGGCCAGAATAGTTAATTTTTTAATCATAAGGTTCATGTCAATTGTTGGTTACCATTGAAAAAGCAT
>JBEIKS010000226.1:0-4370 GCA_040379625.1 Burkholderiaceae bacterium | reverse complement strand
TGCACCACGGAAGCCTAGCATCGGGTTCTCTTCTTCGGGCTCGTAGCGACTGCCACCGATCAGTTTTCTGTACTCATTGCTCTTGAAGTCCGACATCCTGACGATCACCGGCTTCGGATAGAAAGCCGACGCAATGGTTGCAATACCTTCAGTCAGCTTGTCGACGAAAAATGCGCGGGGGCTGGCATGGCCGCGGGCCACTGACTCCACCGCTTTTTTCAAGTCGGTATCAACATTGGGATAATCCAGAATCACTTTCGGATGCACGCCAATGGCATTGTTAATGATGAATTCCAGACGCGCCAGGCCCACGCCCTTGTTGGGTAACTGGCAGAATTCAAATGCAAGTTGCGGGTTGCCGACGTTCATCATGATCTTTACGGGAATTTCCGGCAGCGCACCACGCTGGATTTCCGTGATTTCCGTTTCCAGCAAGCCCTCGTAGATGTAGCCGGTGTCGCCTTCTGCGCATGAAACCGTCACCAGCGCACCTGAGGAAAGCTCATCGGTTGCATTACCACAACCCACAACAGCCGGAATGCCCAATTCCCGGGCAATGATGGCTGCGTGACAGGTGCGTCCGCCACGGTTGGTCACAATGGCAGAGGCCCGCTTCATGACGGGTTCCCAGTTCGGGTCTGTCATGTCAGTGACCAGAATGTCACCGGCCTGAACCTGATCCATTTCGCTGGAATCCTGAATCACACGCACAGGTCCAGCGCCGATTTTTTGACCAATGGCGCGGCCTGTCACCAACACGGCAGAATTGCCCTTCAGGCTGTATTTCGTTTGTACATCAGCCGATGACTGGGATTTAACGGTTTCAGGCCTGGCCTGAAGAATATAAATCTTGCCGTCTCGCCCATCCTTTCCCCACTCAATGTCCATCGGACGACCATAATGCTTCTCAATGATAAGCGCATACCTCGCCAGTTCAATGACGTCCTCATCGGTCAATGAATATCGGTTGCGCAGTTCAGGCGCCACGTCCACCGTTTTTACGCTTCTGCCGCTTTCACGTTTCAGGTCAAATTCCATTTTGATGAGTTTTGAGCCGATTTGCCGCCTGATGATCGGGTATTTGCCCTCACGAAGCGTGGGCTTGAATACGTAAAATTCGTCCGGATTCACGGCACCCTGCACAACCGTTTCCCCCAGCCCGTAGGAGCTGGTGATGAAGACCACTTCGTCGAAGCCGGATTCGGTGTCCAGCGTGAACATCACGCCTGCGGCCCCCACGTCGGACCTGACCATGCGTTGAACACCTGCGGAAAGCGCTACGTTGCTATGCGCAAAGCCCTTGTGAACCCGGTAGGAAATGGCCCGGTCGTTGTAGAGGGAGGCAAATACATGGCGAATTTTGTCCAGAACGTCGTCAATGCCCACAACGTTAAGGTAACTTTCCTGCTGGCCTGCAAAGGAGGCATCTGGCAGGTCTTCAGCTGTGGCGGAAGAGCGAACGGCCAGAGAAATTTCAGAACCCGAAACACTGGTCAGCTGATCGTAAAAATTACGGATTTCCAGTTCCAGATCTTTCGGCAGCGGGGCTTGGGTCACCCAACTCCTGATTTGAGCGCCGGCCTCTGCCAATGCCTTCACATCGTCGACGTTGAGCGTGTCGAGTTTTTGGGCGATCCGGTTTTCCAGATCGTTTTCCTTTAAAAACTCGCGAAAGGCATGGGAAGTGGTTGCAAAACCGGTGGGTACCCTAACACCGGCATCTGCCAGTTGGCTGATCATCTCGCCTAAAGAGGAGTTTTTTCCGCCGACTGACTCAACGTCATTCATGCGAAGTTCCTCGAAGGCAATTACCAAACGATGGTCTGCTGCTCCGTTTTGATTAGTCATAAAAGCTCCAAAAAGTAGAACAATGAATTCGATGACGGGAAAAGACTTCAACAATCGCTTCTCGTTATCGGGCTCTTGTGTGTGCTGACAATCAATCGGTATTCTGCCTACAATTCGTTCACTTGTGAAACTGTCTGACTGCTGAGAAACACTCAATGACCAATTTAAACAAAGTTACAACCAGAACCGTTCTAATAATTTCAGATGGAACCGGCATTACGGCGGAAACCTTCTGCCATGCGGTTTTAGCACAGTTTGACAGTCTGAAGTTCAGGCAACTTCGTATTCCCTTCGTTGATACCCCTGAAAAAGCAGAAGAGGCACGCATCAAGATAGAAATGCACAGGGCAACAGATGGTTTCAGACCCATCGTTTTCAGCACTTTGGTGAACGCCGAAATCAACGCAATCGTTAAGCGTGCAGACGCAATGTTCCTGGATTTGTTCACTACGTTTGTGGAGCCTTTGGAAACAGAGTTGGGGGTGCAAAGCACCCACAGCGTCGGGCGCTTTCACCACACGGCTGACAGTGCTGCGTACAAGAACAGAATTGAGGCCATTAATTATTCGCTCACCCACGATGACGGGCAAACCACCAAGGATCTGGAAGCCGCCGACGTTATTCTGGTGGGGGTGTCGCGTAGTGGGAAAACACCCACCAGCCTCTATCTGGCGATGCAATACGGTCTGAAAGCTGCCAATTGCCCCTTGATTCCAGAGGATTTTGATCGCGGAGTACTGCCCTCATGGTTGCCCCAGCACAAACACAAAATTTTTGGGCTCACCATTTCCCCTGAACGTTTGAGCGAAATCCGCAATGAGCGACGCCCCAACAGCAAGTACGCATCCATTGAAAATTGTCGCCATGAGGTTAAAGCGGCCGAAGAAATGATGATCCGGGAAAACATTACCTGGCTAAGTTCAACCACGAAGTCGATTGAGGAAATCGCCACCACTGTGCTGCAAAAGCTGAACCTGGAAAAAGGCCACTTTTAAAGGGTTTACGAGGGCGTAAAACGCCTCAAGCCAGCAGGCTTGAGGCAGCGCTTTAAAGTGTTGGTTTTTGTTGTTTTTTGGGGAAATATTTAGGTTGTCCGTTGTCTGAATTGCTCAAACAAGCAAACCGCCGCTGCACCTGCAACATTCAAAGAGTCCAAATCCGTGGCCTGGGGGATGTGGCATTTCACGTTTGCGTGTGCCAGAAGTTCTGAAGAAACCCCCTGCCCTTCACTGCCGAAAATCCAGACACCTTTGGGTTTCAAATCTGTCTGATAAAGCGTTTTGTCTTCATCCAGTGTAGTGGCGCGAATGTCATAGCCCTTTGCAGTCAATTGCGACAGCAGCGCGTCAATGTTTTCTGGCAAGGGTGCAATGGACACCAAGCGATGGCCTCCCATTCCTGCCCTGAGCACCTTGATGGAGTATGGCCAGGCGCAGTCGTCGGTGTACCAGAGGTGTTTAACCCCGGCGGCGGCGGCCGTTCTGATCAAGGTACCCAAATTACCGGGGTCTTGTATGCCATCCAGTATGACGACTTCCCCTTCCGGCTCATAGGACTCATCGGTCAGGTCTTCAGAGGGTTGGGTGAAAACAACCAAGGGTCCTGGGCTGGTGTCCAGCTCGGACAGTCGGCGATACAGATGGTCTTCTAGTTCGTAAATGCCGGCATCGCAATCCAGCATCGCATCTTCCATTGCAGGCCATTCACGGTGCTTGCGCAAATTTTGAGAAAACCAGATTTCACTGACTGCAACCCCGTCCCAACGCAACAATTCATACAGCAGGTGGGCGCCTTCGGCTACGGCCAGACCATCTTTGCGCAACAGTCTGGGTTGCGCCATGTATTTCAGTATGGTTTTGTACTTGGGATTGTCTTTTGAGCTGATGAGGTGTGTTTGGAGCATGAAGGCCTTAAAACAGAGTTTTTTGTGAATCGGTAAGCAGCGCCTTGACGGGACCGAAGCTTTTTCGATGCGCATGGCAAGGCCCGAACTCTATCAGTTTTGCCAAATGAAAAGCCGTTGGGTAGCCCATGTGCGCGTCAAATCCATACATTGGAAAAGCCTGATGCAATTCCAGCAGGTCAGCGTCCCTTTGCGTTTTGGCAAGAATGGAGGCCGCTGAAATAGCGGCTTCGGTGGCATCGCCCTTTACGATGGCGGTGGCTTGGTAGGGCCAGAGCGGAAGTCGGTTTCCATCAACCAACACATGAACCTGCCGGGGTTCGATATTCATTTTTGCGATCAGGGCATCCACAGACCTGTGCATCGCCAAAAGCGTCGCCTTCAAAATATTGAGTCTGTCGATTTCTTCCACGCTGGCTTGCGCAACCGACCATGCTTGCGCCTTCGCCTTGATTTCAAGCGCCAATGCCTCTCGTTGCTTGCTTGAGAGCTTCTTGGAGTCTTTCAAGCCTGCGATGGGTCGTTTTGCGTCAAGTATGACGGCGCCGGCCACCACTGCGCCTGCCAGCGGGCCTCTGCCCGCTTCATCGACACCCACAATGATTGATTTCAACTTGCC
>JBEIKS010000225.1:0-4396 GCA_040379625.1 Burkholderiaceae bacterium | reverse complement strand
CCTCAGAAAGAGAAATTGCCGCTGCTCATGAAAAAATCGACTCGCAAAACGCACGCATTTTGGGACTCAGGTTCAAGCAGGATTTTTTGTGTCAGGCTGAGCGTTTCAAGCGGCTTAAAAATGAATTTGGCGATGCGTTTGAAGGCATTGAAATTGATGCAAAATTTGCGAAAAAAAATACAGGCACACCTGCACACAGCGTTCTAACCACGCACTTGATTGATGAAGCCGGGGAACCCACGCGCGCAGCCCTGGATAGAACCAAGACATTCTTAGCAACCCAATTGCGTGTTGCTGAAAAATCAGCAAAAACCTGAATAAAAAAAACCCCGGACCAGAAGTACTTGAACTCTGAACCGGGGTTTGTTTTTTCAAGACCCGTGAAAGGTCTTGAAACAGCCATTACCGCAAATCAAACCGATCTGCATTCATGACTTTGTTCCATGCTGCCACGAAGTCTGTAACAAACTTTTTACTTGCATCGCTGCCGGCATAGACCTCAGCCAGAGCGCGCAGTTGCGAGTTTGATCCAAACACCATGTCGGCAAGCGTACCTGTCCACTTAATGTCACCGGTTTTTCTATCGCGGCCTTCCAGTACGCCCTCAGCAGTGGCAGATTTGCTCCACTTCGTGCTCATGTCCAGCAGGTTCACAAAGAAGTCGGTGGTCAGTGCTTCCGGACGCTTGGTGAAAACACCGTGCTGCGCGTTGCCCACGTTGGCATTCAAAACCCGCAAACCGCCCACCAGCACGGTCATTTCAGGTGCAGTCAGCCCCAAGAGGCTTGCTTTGTCGATGAGACGTTCTCCGGCCGTGGCTTCCAGACCCTCGCGGGCATAGTTACGGAAGCCATCGGCAGTGGGTTCAAGCACTGCAAACGAATCTACATCGGTCTGTTCCTGAGTTGCATCCGTACGACCCGGTGCGAAAGCAACGGTCACTTGATGCCCGGCTTTCTGGGCTGCCGCCTCAACACCCGCGGCACCCGCCAATACAATCAGATCCGCCAGAGAAATCTGTTTGCCACCAGCAGCGCTTGCGTTGAAGTCTTTTTGGATGGCCTCCAACTTGCCAAGTACCTGAGCCAATTGGGCTGGCTGGTTGGCCTCCCAATCTTTTTGGGGTGCCAGACGTATGCGTGCACCATTGGCGCCACCACGTTTGTCGCTGTTGCGATAAGAAGCCGCAGAAGCCCAAGCCGTGCTCACCAATTGGGAAATTCCCAAGCCGGAAGCCAACACTTTTGCTTTTAAGGCAGCCACATCAGCAGCATCGACCAATGCGTGGTTTACCGCAGGCACAGGGTCTTGCCAAATCAGATCTTCCTTGGGAACCAAGGGGCCGATGTAACGTGCCTTCGGACCCATGTCGCGGTGGGTCAGCTTGAACCAGGCGCGGGCATAGGCATCTGCAAATTCTGCTGGGTTTGCCAAAAAGTGGCGTGAAACTTTTTCATAGGCTGGGTCCATGCGCAAGGCAAGGTCAGCTGTGGTCATCATGGGTGCGTGGCGTTTGGTCGGGTCGTGGGCATCCACCACCGTGTTGTCGCCTGCGCCGCCCTTGGGTGTCCATTGCTGGGCGCCTGCCGGGCTCTTGGTCAATTCCCACTCGTACTTGAAGAGGGTTTCAAGGTAACCCATGTCCCATTGGGTGGGGTTGGGTTTCCATGCACCCTCGATACCGCTGGTGGTGGTGTGCGCACCTTTGCCGGTACCGAATTTGTTGATCCAGCCCAAGCCCTGCTCTTCAATGGGTGCGCCTTCGGGCTCTGGACCCACCAAGCTGGGGTCGCCAGCACCGTGGGCTTTACCGAAGGTGTGGCCACCGGCCACCAGTGCCACGGTTTCATAGTCATTCATGGCCATGCGGGCAAAAGTTTCACGCACATCGTGGGCGGAAAGCTTAGGATCGGGGTTGCCGTTGGGGCCTTCAGGGTTTACGTAAATCAAACCCATTTGCACCGCACCCAAGGGGTTGGCCAGCTCGCGGTTCCCAGTGTAGCGCTTGTCTCCCAACATTTCTGTTTCCGGGCCCCAATACACTTCCTCGGGTTCATACACATCTTTGCGGCCAAAAGCGAAACCAAAGGTTTTAAAGCCCATGGTGTCCATGGCGAGCGTACCGGCCAGAACAAACAAATCTGCCCAGGAAATTTTTTCACCGTACTTTTGCTTGATGGGCCACAACAGGCGTCTTGCCTTGTCGAGGTTACCGTTGTCCGGCCAGCTGTTGAGCGGCGCAAACCTGTGCATGCCTGCGCCCGCGCCCCCGCGACCGTCACCAATGCGGTAGGTACCGGCAGCGTGCCATGTCATGCGGATGAAAAACGGACCGTAGTGACCATAGTCAGCAGGCCACCAGTCTTGAGAATCGGTCATCAGTGCGGTCATATCCTTGATCAACGCATCAGTGTCCAGTGTTTTCAGAGCCTCTATGTAGTCGAAGTCTTGCCCCATGGGGTCAGTCAGAGGCGAGTTTTGATTCAGCAGTTTCAAATTGAGCTGGTTGGGCCACCAGTTCGCATTCGTCGGCGTTCCCGCTCTTGCGGTCATGGGGCGGTCACCCGTAAATGGACATTTTGCTTCTTTTGACATACATCCTCTCCGTTATTTTTGGTCAAGATCATCAAACCGATTTCAATATAACCATCAGAAAATTATCAATCAATAAATATTTATTAATTCCTCCTATAGCGAAAACAAACCGCAAATCACACATTGAAACGTAAGAAAAAGTGTCACGCCAAAAACGCCCAGGCCTGATCTGTTGAGCCGACAAACCTGAATTGTATGGCGTTGGACTTCATCATTTTCATGATGGAATCGCGCAGTGGTTGCGAGTGATCCTCCATCGCTGAAATGAAGCACAGCTTCAAGCCTGCGCGCACCTTGGCGTTGTCCACATTCAGACGCGCCCAGGCCAACAACGCGGACGACTTTTTAAGCATGTCCAAATTGATCTTCTTTGCATTTCGTCCATCCACCATCACTTGGGAATACCGACCCGACTCCAGATGCTTGACGCAAAGATTGGTCAGGTGGCCCAAGGCAATCAGGTTGGAACTACCGCTCAGAAGGCATACCAACACCAAGGCTCCATCAGGCCGCTCGACCTCAGCAGCCACCCCGGCAATGCTGCCGCCCAACACGGCCCCAAGAGACTCAAGTATGCGAACCTTGCGTAAGCCCACAGAAGGCACAGCGGGGTTGTCCCGTTTCAGCCCCCGTTCAGCAGCGATGTGATCCATGGCATCCGTCAGTGCGGAAAACATGGCGTCCGGATTGCTGCGGCTCACCGTAATCAGTTGCGCCTGAGGACACACCTCTGCGAACCGGTCGGCCCTGCCTGCACCAAACAAGGCCTCGAACAGTGGCGCATGCTCCACTCCATTCACGTTGGTGACGACATGCCGGCTTGAAAAGTCTGCGCAACCCTCAACAAGGCTGTTCCAGATGGATTCATGATGGTCGGGTGCGAGCTGCTCGTCCGCCAACAACAGCAAACTGTTCAAGCCGGGTACCCAAAAAAGTTCGCAACCGTTCCAAGTCTGCATCAACTCAAGTTGATTTGTAAGGTCTTGCGAGTAAAGCGTGGAAGGCATTCAGGGTCCCCTTTGTTTTTATAAGTTGGTTTTTTTAATTGTTTATGTGTTTAGTTTACCCACTAATGCAGGAAGACAACATGCGCTCCAACTCCAACGGATCATGGGCACAAAAAATATCGATCTCATGACCGTGTTCCAGTGACAGTCGCTGCAAACGCGCCAGACTCTGCTTACGTTTTTCAGGTTGGGTTTGCACCAGCGTTTCAAATACCTTGATGCCGGTTGGAACAGGCTCATTCAAAGTCATTTGAGCGCGGTGGTAGTACGCATCGCCACAGTGCAACACCCATTTTTTGCCGTTGCGAATGGCAACGCCCACATGCCCGCGGGTGTGTCCGAACAAAGGGATCATCAGCAGATCGAGTTCAGGCAAAGGACGGATTGCCTGAAAGCCGAACCAGCTCTCAGTGGCGTGCTCATGAACCAACCATTTCGGTCCATGCTGGAAATGTTGCTTGCGAAAGCGCAGTGTGTCGGGAAATTCTGGCGTCAATGCCGGACCCAGTTCGCGCTTGTGAACATGTGCGCGGGCATGCGGAAAGTCGCTGAGCCCGCCTGTGTGGTCGGAATCCAGGTGAGTGGGCACAACGTGCTGAACATCGCGTGGGGTGAACTACTCGGGGCTAAAGCACCCGAGCTTCCAACTGCCGTTTTAGGCAGCCTTCTTTTTTGACAAGCCACTCGTTGCACCCAAGGCCTTAGCCTTGAGCGTCTTACAGGAGTTTGCCGATTTATCGACGCTTGCCCGTAGCTTAAGCACGTTTTTATGTGTGCCCGCCAACTCAGTCCCT
>JBEIKS010000224.1:0-4406 GCA_040379625.1 Burkholderiaceae bacterium | reverse complement strand
GGTTGGCTGTGCGCCCCTCCTGCTGCAGGCAAGGCGTCTGCCAGTTTTCCCTTGAGTTCCAGAAGTATGCGTTCAGCGGTTTTTTTTCCAATGCCGGGTACGCGCGTTAAGCGACCGGCTTCCTGCAGTGCAATGGCCTGACGCAATTCTGCGATGCTCAAACCTGACAACACCGCCAAAGCGGTTCGTGCGCCCACACCAGAGACCTTGACCAACTCACGAAAACCCATACGTTCATCTTCGGTCAAAAAACCAAACAGCAAATGGGCGTCTTCACGAATGACCAATTGCGTAAGAAAACTGACTTTTTCACCCAGACCGGGCAAATTGAAGAAACTGCTCATGGGCAGTTGCACTTCATAGCCTACGCCATGAACATCCAGCACCACCATGGGTGCGTTTTTTTCTACAAGGAGGCCGCTGAGTCGTCCGATCATGCTGTGTTCGAGGGGAAATTGGGTCAAGCGCAACAATACCAGAGTTTTTAAAAAACAACTGTATAAAGTATCAGCGATTCCGCCAGCTGGTGCGGCCTTTTCGCAACCGGGGCGCCAGCAGGCTTTTGTTGGGTGAGGCGGCCGACATGGATTTCATGAACGCCAGGTTCTGGGCATGCGTCATGGCGGTGGCCAGTGCATCGGCGGCGTCTGCGCTTGGCGGCCCGGGAAGAGTCAGCAGGCGCATGACCATTTCCTGAACCTGCAGCTTGCTGGCCTTGCCGTTGCCCACCGTGGCTTTTTTTACCTGTAGTGCAGTGTATTCGCTGACAGCGACACCGGCATGGGTCAGGGCGGTGAGGGCGGCACCACGGGCCTGCCCCAGCAGCAGGGTGGATTGCGGATTGACGTTTACAAAGACAATTTCAACCGCTGCCACCTGGGGTTTGTAGTGTTCCACCAATTCAACCAGACCACTGAACAGTGTGTGCAGGCGGGTGGGCAGGGGAGTGGTGTCGTCGGAACGAATCACACCGCTGGCCACGTAGGTCTGGCTGGCACCTTCAACATCAATAATGCCGTAGCCTGTGATGCGCAAGCCGGGGTCAATGCCAAGTATGCGCATGTCGGGTATTTCAGTGCCGGAAGTGACGAACGCCTGTCAGCACCATGGCGATGCCACGCTCATTGGCTGCGGCAATCACTTCATCGTCGCGCATGGACCCACCGGGTTGAATAACGCAGCTTGCGCCGGCATCTACAACCACATCCAGACCATCGCGGAACGGGAAAAACGCGTCAGAGGCAACGGCAGAGCCCACCATGTTCAAGCCGGCATTTTGCGCCTTGATTGAAGCGATGCGGGCGGAATCCACGCGGCTCATCTGGCCTGCGCCCACGCCCACTGTCATGCCGTTTGAACAAAACACGATGGCGTTGGATTTCACGAACTTGGCAACGCGCCATGCAAACAGCAGGTCATCCCATTGCTGCGCAGTCGGCTCAACGGCACTCACCACTTTCAGGGCGTCGCGTGCAACATTGCGGTTGTCTGGTGACTGAACCAACAAGCCGCCTCCCACGCGTTTGAAATCATAGGGGTTTTCGCCTGAGCCCATTGGAATTTCCAACAGCCGGACATTCTGTTTGGCAGCAAAAACCGCTTTGGCTTCATTGCTGAATTTCGGCGCCAGCACCACTTCTACGAATTGCTTGGAGACCGCGGCAGCGGTTTGGGCATCGACTTCCCTGTTGAAGGCAATAATGCCGCCGAATGCAGAGGTGGGGTCGGTTTGCAAGGCTTTCTGGTAAGCCTCCAAAGTATCTGCTGCAATGGCAACCCCGCACGGATTGGCGTGTTTGACAATGACGCAGGCGGGCACGTCGAAGGTGCGGACGCATTCCCAGGCAGCGTCTGCGTCGGCGATGTTGTTGTAGGACAACTCCTTGCCCTGCAATTGCGTGTAGCTTGCCAACAGACCGGCAGGTGTCTGCAGGTCGCGGTAAAACGCGGCAGACTGGTGCGGGTTTTCGCCGTAGCGCATGTCTTGTACCTTGCTGACCTGCAGGCTGAGCACTTCGGGGTATGTTTTGCGGGCGGGCGTGTCTTCCAGACGTCCTTCTGTGCCTTCAAGGCTGGTCAGGAAGGCGGCGATGGCGCCGTCGTAGCGGCTGGTGTGGGCAAATGCCTTGGTGGCCAGGCGGAAGCGCGTCGCCAGACGGGTGGCCGCCGCATGGGTGTTCATCTCGGTGATCACCTGTGCGTAGTCGCTCGGGTCCACCACGATTGTCACGCCAGTGTAGTTTTTTGCAGAGGCGCGCACCATGGCGGGTCCGCCGATATCGATGTTTTCAACAGCGTCTTCCAGCAAAATATTGTCGCCGGCTGTGGCTTGGTCGAAAGGGTACAAATTGACAGCCACCAGGTCGATGGCTTGTATGCCGTGTTCTTCCAGCGCGTCCAAATGTTGCGGTTTGTCTCTGCGGGCCAGAATGCCGCCATGAACCTTTGGATGCAGGGTTTTCACCCGGCCGTCCAGAATTTCCGGAAAACCGGTGGTGCTGGCCACTTCAACCACAGCGATGCCTTCGGCTGCGAGCAGCTTTGCGGTACCGCCTGTGGAGAGGATTTGTACGCCGTGTGCTTGCAGGGCTTTCGCAAATTCAATCACCCCGGTTTTGTCTGAGACGCTGATTAAAGCGCGCTTGATGGTCAGCAGGTCGGGGGTACCGGTGGTGGGGCCTTGGGATTTGATCATGGTGAGCAGTTCGAAAATTCAAAGAGAGAAGAAAGGGGGCGAACCGTGGCGGGATGAGCTGTTTGTTGCACATCACCGCTGTGGCGGTCGCACTTTAAATAAGGTCGTATTGCTGGAGTTTTTTTCTGAGCGTATTGCGATTGATTCCCAGCATCTGGCTGGCAATCGTCTGGTTGTGTCCGGCTTTTTCCATCACCAGTTCCAGCATCGGTTTCTCGACAGCGGTCAGCACCATGTCATAGATGGCATTGGCCTCTTGGTCTTCGAGGTCATGAAAAAACTTGTTCAGATGTTGCTTGACGCATTCTGAAATGGTGATGGTGGGTGCATTCATGCTGCTAACTGTAAAGAAGAGGTTCTCTGTCTGTCTGTTTTTTGTTGAAGGTTTGGCAGGCGTTCGTGCACCTTGCCCAAGCTTTCGAAAAACGCGTCGGTTAAATCTAACTGCTCTTGTACATCTTCCACTTTCATCAGTTGCTCCATGAATTCATGGTTCAAACCAATGACCGGCCCCAGATACCACTGCAAATGCTTTCTGGCGGTGCGAACCCCGGCGTATTCACCATAAAATGCGTGGTGATCTCGCAAATGCGCTGCCATGCAGGCCCTGACTTCTTCTGTTTTCGGAGGGGGTAGGGTTTCACCCGTTTCCATGAAATGCAGAATTTCCTTGAAAATCCAAGGCTTGCCTTGTGCCGCACGGCCAATCATGACTGCATCGGCGCCTGTGTAGGCTAGGACTTTCACCACGTCCTGTGCGGTGGTGATGTCACCATTGGCCACGACAGGAATCTTAACAATCTGTTTGAGGGATGCGATCGTATCGTATTCTGCCTCTCCTGCAAAACCGCAGGCCCGGGTGCGACCATGCAAAGTAAGCATTTTGATACCGATTTCTTGTGCCATCAGGCCAATTTGAAGGGCATTTCTGTTTTCTTTTGACCAGCCTGTGCGAAATTTCAAGGTCACTGGAACCTTGTAGGGTTCTGCGACTTTGACCACCGATTCAAGAATGCGCCGCACCAGCGCTTCGTCTCGCAGCAGGGCAGAGCCTGCCGCGGCGTTGCAGACTTTCTTGACCGGGCAGCCCATGTTGATGTCAATGATATGGGCCCCTTTTTCAATGTTGAAAAGGGTGGCCTGCGCCATCATGTCGGGGTCGCCGCCGGCAATCTGGACCGCAACAGGCAGGCTTTCACCGTCGTGGTTGAGTCGTCGCATTGATTTTTCGGTTTCCCAGAGCAAAGGGTTGCTCGCAGCCATTTCCGAAATCACATAACCTGCCCCCCAGCGTTTGCACAACTGGCGGAAAGGCCTGTCCGTAACGCCAGCCATGGGCGCAAGAAACAGCGGGTTCGCGATGGTGTATTGACCGATCTTCAAGGTAATGAGATTTGCTCAGGAGAGGGCGTATTCTACTCCCGAAAAAACCTTTCAAAGCGGTTGAATTGATTGAAAAAAATAAAAAACTACTTGACGATGGCCTGCGGTTTTGCTCTTCCGCAACCGGACTGGGCTTACGGCATTTCAGCGCATGATTAATGCCGCTGCTGTGTCAGGCATGGGGGATTGCATTTTTTAGAAATGCAATCCCCCAAGTAGAAGTGGGTGTTTAAGACTTTTCGGCGCGGGGTTTTGCCACAGGCTCCGGGCGGTTGGGGCTGATCACCTTCAATTCACCACGAATCCAGTTTTCAACTTCCTGCATCAT
>JBEIKS010000223.1:0-4414 GCA_040379625.1 Burkholderiaceae bacterium | reverse complement strand
GGGCTGAAAGACTGGTAGGGGTGGTGCAACAACAGATCCTGGCGGGCAAGTGCCGTGAAAATATCGGGGTCGTTGGCCATCTCTCCCGGCATGCCCGCTGAAAATGCGGGAAATTTTAAATCGCTGCGGTCTACCCAATCGGCGACCTGCATCAAGCGCATTAGGTTTACCGGTCCATTGACTCGGTACAAATTGCTCTCACCGAGGTCAAATTCTTTCTTCAAGCGATCAGTCACCTCCGCCGTCATTTTTTCGGCAATTTCCAGGCGCACGGAATCACCGAAATTTCGCTGCGACAACTCACCCTGAAGCGCCACACGCAAGTTCGTTATTTCCTCTTCGTCCACATACAAGTCGCTGTTGCGGGTCAAACGAAATTGGTAAACCCCCTTGACCTGCATTCCCGGAAACAATTCGGGAATACAACCCTGCATAATGGAGGTGAGCATCACAAACCCATGGGGGCAGTGCGAGAGTTCGTCAGGCATTCTAATGAGTCGCGGCAGTGCGCGCGGCGCTTGAACCACAGCCATGTTGGAATCGCGGCCAAAGGCATCTTCCCCGCTAAGCTCAACCGCAAAATTCAGCGACTTGTTGTAGACCACAGGAAACGGATGCGCCGGGTCCAGGCCGATCGGTGTTAAAACCGGAATCACTTCGTTAATAAAGTAGTCGCGTGCCCACGCGGTTTGTTCTTCTGTCCAGGTGTCCACGGTGTGAAAGAACACGCCCTCCTGTTCCAGCGCAGGCAACACCTCCTTGTTAAATATTGTGTACTGCCTGTCCACCAACACGTGGGCACGTTCAGACACCAGTTTCAAAACCTCCCCGGCCGTCAAGCCGTCACGGTCCCGGAAATCAGGGTTTTGCCGGCTTTGCTCCATCAGGCCTGCTACGCGAATTTCAAAAAACTCATCGAGGTTGCTTGCTGAAATACACAAGTATTTCAAACGCTCCAGCAAGGGCACAGAGGTGTCTTCCGCCATGGCCAGAACACGCTCATTAAAAGCAAGCACGCCCAGTTCACGGTTTAAAAACAGCTCGTTTGCAACCTTGTTCGTCATTGTGTCACCTTTGAACGCTATGCGTGCCTAAACCCTTATAATACGCTGTGGAATATGAAAATCTGACGATGAACTCCAATAAAAGAACAGTTGCCAGCGTGGATCTCGGCTCCAGCAGTTTCAGAATGGTGATCTGCCGGGTTGAGGAGCTCAACGGTCAAAAACAAATTTATGTCATTGACAGTCTGCGCGAGCCGGTTCGGCTGGGCGCTGGCCTGAAGGCTGACAAAACTCTGGACGCAGACTCGCAATTGCGGGCAGTCAATGCCCTGTTGCGTTTCGGAGAACGTCTGCGCTCTTTCTCCACCGAACAAGTGCGTGCTGTGGCCACCAACGCTGTGCGAGTGGCAAGAAACGCTCAGGCGTTTTTAGACAAAGCAGAAGAAGCACTGGGTTTTCCCATTGAAGTGATCGGCGGGCAGGAAGAAGCCCGCCTGGTGTATTGCGGTGTGTCCAACCTGTTGCCTTCAGGCCAGGGAAGGCGTTTGGTGGTTGATATTGGCGGCGGGTCCACAGAATTTGTCATTGGCGACGATCACAACCCGCTTTGCATGGAAAGCCTCTACATGGGTTGCGTCAGTTGGACGCAAAAATACTTTCCAGATGCAAATGTCACTGCAAAAGCCATGAAGGAAGCCATCTTGGCAGCCCGCAAGGAAGTGGCCATTTTAAGGCGCGATTTCTACACATTGGGCTGGACCCACGCCGTTGGCAGCTCCGGAACTGCCCGTGCCATTGCAGAACTGCACCGCGCCAATGGTCTTTACATGCAAGGCATCAACGCCGCCGGCTTGCAAAAGCTCAAGGAAGAGCTCATTAAAGCCGGGAACGTGCACAAGTGCGGTTTGGAAGGGCTTAAACCCGACCGGATTGGCGTCATGGCAGGCGGTCTTGCTGTCATGTGTGCAGTGTTTGAAGAGCTTGAGCTCACGGAAATGACAGTCACTGAAGGTGGCTTGCGCCAAGGGGTGCTCTACGACATGCTGGGGCGCAACACCGACCACGACATGCGGGAAGTCACGGTGTTGCGGTTCATGGAACGCTACCAGATTGATAAATCGCACGCCAAACGGGTCAAGGAATTGGCACTTGCCCTGCAGTCTCAAATTACGGAACAGTACGGGCGAGAATCAGACAATGCCACCAAGCGCCTGGGCTGGGCGTGCGACCTGCATGAAATCGGGTTAAGCGTCAGCCACAACGGCTTTCACAAACATTCGGCCTACATACTGCGCAATTCAGACATGCCCGGGTTTTCCAGGCCGGAACAAAACATACTGTCAGACATTGTGTTGGGGCAAACCGGCAAACTGGCCAAACTCAACGAAGTCATTACCCGGCCCAGCGAATGGCTGGATGTGCTGTGTTTGAGGCTGGCCACCCTGTTTTTAAGACGCCGGGTAGCAGACACTTACCCGGTGCTGAGTCTGAAAATCAAGAACAAGGCCGTGTGCCTTTCAATTCCGGCTGACTGGCTATCAGACCACCCGCTGACTGAATACGCCTTGGGCATAGAAAGCCAGGAGTGGGAAAAAATCAACTGGAAACTGGATCTGAAACGGGTGTAACCAGGGCATGGGGCAGCGTCAGCCTGAAACACGCGCCTTGCCCTGTTTCAACCAACTCTATTTTCGCATTCAGCAAATCAGTGGCGCGTTTCACCACCGTTAGGCCCAGACCTGTGCCTTTTACATCGTCCACGTTGTCACCCCGGCTAAAAGGCGTGAAAAGCTTGTCTTTTAAAGAGTCACTGATACCTATGCCATTGTCTTGAATTTCAACGATGCACTGCGGCGTTTCAAGCCCGGCAACGGCTTGAGTTTCGGAATAGAGGCGGATGAGAACTTGGGCATCGGCGTGGTGGGTGTATTTAAACGCATTGGAAATCAGATTTGTAAAAATCATTTGTAGAGGATATTCCTGAATGGCTTCAATGCAGCAGGCTTGGGATATTTCCATCTGTACCCGGTTCAAATCGAATTGGTACAAAGGCGCCTGAGTTTCAACAGTTTTTTCAAGCAACAAATGCATGTCTACCCAAACAGATTCAAACTTGAAGTTCGGATCGTCCGATTTGGCCAGGCTCAAGGCATTGCTCAAATAAAAATGAGCTTCTTTTATGGAATTGTCGATGCGCTCAAGAAACTTTTGGGCTGGCGCACTGTAAGAGCCCTCGCGCTTCAACAAGGAAGCAAGAAAACCAGACGACATTTGTATCAAACCCAAAGGTGAGCCTAGGTCGTGGCAGACCGCATAAATGGTCTGCATGCGACTGTAGGAGGTGTCTTGCAAATCATTCAATGCTTTTATTTCTTCCGTAACGTTATTAATAAAGCCATCCAGAAAAAGCGGAGCGCCATTTTCAGGGTGCCGGATCAATTTTGCTGTAAAAGAAAATATCGCAACCGAGTTGTCTTTTAAAAGCGCCCGGAATTCAAGGCTCAACGTTTCCTCGCGCTTATTAAAAAATGTGTTCAGTGCCTCTGCGAGCCCAACAAAATCTTCCTCAAGCACCCAGGCAGCAAAAAATGCTCGCAAACTGCGCACGTGAACATCAGGGGATTTCATCAAATTCAAAGGGGACAATTCGAAATGCAGTTCAGCCGCATTGTTGGCCAATGGGTCTATATTCATGTGGGCATCCGGGCCGCGCGCCGCCCAAGAAAGCAAACCCTTTCTTTTGCTGTTCATGGCCCGGGCCAACCGCAACTCAGATTCTGCTTTTATCTGCCACGCGAGTTGTTCATTTTTTTGAGCCAATGCTGCTTTCAACTCGGCTTGCCCAAGCAACTGCTGAAAGAAGTCAAGAAGGAAAGAGACAGCCACCGCAACCAGTGAGACTCTTAAAAAATAAAAGACCCAGACCAGTTCTTGTGCATATTGGTCACCAATATCGCCAGCGTTGGCTGACCAGCCAGCCTGAAATGCAGCCAGAATTTTAGCCGCGCCACCGTGGTGATAAAGGAATGACAGCCACGACAGGTCATGCACCATTGCAAGCCATGCAAATGCAGATGCAATGATTACCCCACCGAAAAATGCAAAGCGCTTTGAACCCTTGAAGTGCTGGTACCAAAGTAAACGGGCAGGAGGGGCACCAAGAATACAAACTCCATGCCTCAACGGCAGGCAAGCCATTAAGAATGACAGGCTAAGAAGGAAGGTTGAGAAGAAATATGCCCAGGGTGCCCTGCTACCGAGAACGAAACTGGTAATTGAAGCCTGCGGGATGTCTGACAAATAAAAATAACGCTGCGAAAACCAGGATGCGAAAATACCAAAACCCAGGCAGTGCAATAACATAAGGGGTTTTGACCACTTTGGGCCGGAAGAAAAACAGAACATCGCCC
>JBEIKS010000222.1:0-4417 GCA_040379625.1 Burkholderiaceae bacterium | reverse complement strand
TGGCCTTGCGAGTGGCTTCCTGCAGACTGGCTGCCTGATGCAATTGCACACCGGTTTGCTCCAGCGCCTGCGCCAACAGTGCGGCATCCTTTCCAATCAGGACCACAGCCCTTGCGTGCCTGCTCACCGGCTCAGCCAAAACTTCAAACGACTGGCCTTTTCCATCACCGCCGGCAATCAGAACCACCGTGCGCTCCAAACCGGACAAAGCCTCCACCGTGGTGCCCACATTGGTGCCTTTGCTGTCATCGTAGTAATCAATGCCGGCTACGTTGGCCACGAACTCAACGCGGTGAGGTTCACCCTTGTATTGGCGCAAGCCATGCAACAACTCAGCCATCGGCAAACCAATGGCGCGGCACAGCGCAAATGCAGCCAGTGCATTGGTTGCATTGTGCAGACCACGAATCTGCAAGGCGTCCATGGGCATCAAACGTTTCAATGCAAATGCAATTGGATCGTCTTTCCTGCGGCGCCCGCCTTCATGTGCCAAGGGCGTCGCATACACCAGCCAGGCCAATCCGTTTTCCCGCAGCAAACCGTACGCATCTGCAGTGCGGGGCTCGTCGGTTCCGAAACTGACACAGGCATTGCCTTTGCCCATCTGCATGACGGTGGCGTCATCACGATTCAACACGCGAAGGGTTTCGCTTGAAAAAATGGAAGCCTTGGCCTGCGCATACGCCTCCATGCTGCCATGCCAATCAAGGTGATCCTGTGTCACGTTCAACACCACGGCTGCATCACACTGCAAACTGTACGTAGAGAACAACTGAAAGCTGGACAACTCAAGTACCCAGATCTCAGGCAAGGTTTGCTCATCCAGACACTGCATCAGCACATCAAGCGCTGCAGGACTGATGTTGCCCGCCATCCGCACTGTTTTTCCGGCACGCTCGCACAATTGACGGGTCAAGCTGGTGGTGGTGGTTTTACCATTGGTGCCAGTAATGCCAATGACCTTCGGCTCGTAATTTTGTGTTTGCCTTAATGCAGCCAAGGCCAGCGCAAACAGCTCGATTTCCGATTCAATGCGCTTGCCACATGCCTGCAATTGCAAAATGGCAGCCGACAGCGGAGCGACATTCGGATTCAGACCCGGACTCACAAACACCCTGTCGAAACCGGAAAACTCGTCGCACGACTGAATAAACGGCACCCCAGGCGCCATGGCATTTAACTCAGCTAAACCGGGTGGTTGCGCACGGGTGTCCAGCACGGTAAGGGCAGCACCTTCGCGCAAACAAAAGCGTGCCACGGCCAGGCCAGATTCGCCCAAACCCATCAGCAACACATTTTGATTTTGCAACAAGCCCATAGACTCACTCACTTTATTAACCCGATCACTTCAACGCAGTTTCAACGTGGACAAACCGAACAGCACCAACATCATGGTGATGATCCAGAATCGAACAACCACCTGCGTTTCTTTCCAGCCCGACAATTCATAGTGGTGGTGCAAGGGCGCCATTCTGAAAATCCGCTTGCCACCGCTGTATTTAAAATAAGCAACCTGAATCATCACGGACAAGGTTTCAGCAACAAACACACCGCCCATAATGAAAAGCACAATTTCCTGGCGCACAATCACCGCAACCGTACCCAAGGCTCCACCCAAGGCCAGTGCACCCACGTCACCCATGAAAACCTGAGCCGGGTAGGCGTTAAACCAGAGAAATGCCAGACCGGCACCGGACAATGCAGCTAAAAATACCGTCACTTCACCAGCGCCGGGAATAAACGGCAGCAAGAGGTATTTGGAATAGACCGAGTTGCCAGCCACGTAAGCGAAAATCGCCAATGCACTGGCCACCATGACGGTGGGCATGATCGCCAAGCCATCAAGGCCGTCGGTCAGGTTCACTGCGTTGCTGGTGCCCACAATCACGAAATAGCTCAAGGTAATAAAACCCCAAACACCCAACGGGTAAGTCACAGACTTGAAGAACGGCACAATCAAGTCCGCGCGGTTTGGCAGGTACATGGAGAACCCACTTTGAACCCACAAGGTAAATACATCCAACACACTCTCACTGGAGTTCGCGGACACCGCAAATGCCAAATAAGAGGCCGCCAACACGCCAATAATGGACTGCCAGAAGTACTTCCACTTGGCAGGCAAACCCTTGGGATTGCGATAAACCACTTTGCGGTAGTCATCTACCCAGCCAATCCAGCCAAATCCCAAGGTGACAATCAAAACCACCCAGACAAAACGGTTCGATAAATCAGCCCACAACAAAGTCGATAAGGTGATGGACAACAACACCAGCGCACCACCCATGGTGGGCGTACCTGCCTTGACCAAATGCGTCTGCGGACCGTCATCTCTGACAGACTGGCCAATCTTGTATTCGGTGAGCTTGCGAATGACCGCAGGCCCCAACAGCAAACCCAAGGCCAGCGCAGTGCCACACGCCAACACAGCTCGCAGCGTCAAGTAATTGAAAACGGCGAAACCGCGGATGTCTTCAGCCAACCAGCGGGCCAGTTCAAGCAGCATGAATGCCCCCGCAAGAGACGTCTTTTTTTACAATGGCTTCTACAGCCCTTTCCATTTTCATGAAACGTGAACCCTTGATAAGTACCGAGTAGTGGTTTGTTTGCAATGTTTCCAGCAATGCGGCGCTCAAGGCCTCAATGCTGGAGAAATGATGGGCATGCGCCCCGAAGGAATCGGCGCTGAACTGCGCCAGAGTACCCAGCGTAAATAACTTCGTTATGCCATGGGATTTTGCATAACGTCCTAAGTCGGCGTGAAACTGTTCACCTTGGTGCCCTACTTCACCCATGTCGCCCAAAACGAGCAAACTGGGTTGAGGCAACGCGGCCAAGGCGCGAACAGCCGCCTCAACAGAATCAGGGTTTGCATTGTAGGTATCGTTAATCAACACACCACCAAACGGATTGGGCAGTGACTGCATGCGCCCATCAACGGGACGAAAGTCCGTCAGGCCCGCTGCAATGGCTTGGGCGGAGCAACCCGCCGCCCATGCACAGTTGGCAGCCGCCAAGGCATTCAATGCGTTGTGCTCACCAACCACATGCAAGTCGATTTGCATCAAACCCCAAGGGCCTTTCAAGGCAACGGTTGTAAGCGTATTCGACTGTAAAACCGTGACGGTACTCTGCCCGGCGGCAAGCGAATCGCAATCCGGACCGAAGGTCAAAGACTTTGCCCCTGAGGCCAATTCTGCCCACAAAGGCGTATAGACATCCAAGGCCGGATACACAGCAACGCCAGCAGCAGGCACGGCTTTGAACACAGAACCATTTTCGGCGGCAACCGCTTCAACCGTTTCCATAAACTCTTGGTGTTCGCGCTGGGCATTGTTCACCAAGGCAACGGTGGGCTTGACCAATCCGGCCAACCACGCAATTTCACCACGGTGGTTCATACCCATTTCAACAACCGCCATCTGGTGCGCAGAATTTAGTTCAAACAAGGTATGGGGAACACCCACATCGTTGTTGAGGTTGCCCCGGGTGGCCAGCACAGCAGCAGCGCCACACTGGGCACGCAAAATACTGGCTATCATTTCCTTGGTGGTCGTTTTGCCATTGCTGCCAGTTACGGCAATCACCGGGATGTCAAACTGTTGGCGCCAGGCCGAAGCCAGCAAACCCAGCGCTGCCCGGGTGTCTTTAACCACCAACTGCACGCAAGCCGCATCCACAGGGCGATCCACCACCACTGCAATGGCCCCTTGCGCCACCACCTGCGCAACGAAGTCATGCGCATCAAAGCGATCTCCGCGCAATGCAACAAAAACATCGCCCGGACCCACCATTCGGCTGTCAGTAACAACGCTTTGAATATTTCCGCTCAGTTCACCACGAATCTGAATATCAACAGTACAACCCAGCGCGGCAACAGCCTGTTGCAAAGGCCAGTCAAGTATCGATTTTTTCAAGGGTGTGCTCATGCCTGACCCGCCAAATCTGAATGCCAGCGGCTCAACGCCCTGCCAGCATGTTCCAAGTCAGAAAACGGCAATACCTGATCACCCACAATTTGTCCGGTTTCGTGTCCTTTTCCAGCCAGCAGAACCACATCGCCAGCGCATGCAGCCGAAACCGACAAGGCGATTGCACGCCCGCGGTCAGCTTCAACAGTGACCTTGGCCAGCGCAAGTTCTGTAAACCCCTTGCAGACATCGGCAAGAATGGCCTGTGCACTTTCATTTCTGGGATTGTCGGACGTTGCGAACACTTTATCGGCCAAACGCTGTGCAATCGAGGCCATCAAGGGCCGTTTTCCTGGATCGCGGTCGCCGCCACATCCAAATACACAGATCAATGCACCTTGACGTGAAACAGCCAGCGGGCGCAATGCATTGAGTACTTTTTCCAATGCGTCAGGTGTGTGTGCATAATCAACCACCAACAGGGGGCCATTTGCCATTACCACCGGAGT
>JBEIKS010000221.1:0-4435 GCA_040379625.1 Burkholderiaceae bacterium | reverse complement strand
GGTGGGTATGCCCATGAATCATGTTGGCAGACTTGCCAGCCTCAGACAGCGGCCAGTGGCCTGCAAACGCATTTGCCACGGCAAGCAAATTCACATCCATGATGTCGGCTGCGGTGGTGGATTTTTTCATCCGGCTTTCTTTGCGCAGACTTTGCGCATAGGCAATGTGCTCTGACAAGGGTTTGGAGAGAAACGCCGCTTGCCAACGGGCATTCCTGCTGAGTTTTCTAAATTCCTGATAGGCGATATCGTCTGTGCACAGCAAATCGCCGTGGCTGATGGAAACCGTTGTGCCGTGAATCTCGGTGAGAAAGGGGTCGGGCAGGGCGGTCAGGCCTGAGGCGTTCAGAAATGCCGATCCAATGAGAAAGTCTCTGTTTCCATGCATGAAATACAGGTTAGCGCCAGTTGCCTTGGCCTGACTGCAGGCATGTTGAACCGCCAATGCAGTTTTGGTCAGGTGATCGTCGCCCACCCAATATTCAAAAAAATCGCCAAGTATGTAGATGTCTGTTGTGGCATTGGCGTTTTTGCTCAGCCACAGTTCAAAGGCTGCGAGCGTTTTTGGCGTTTCGTCTGAAAGGTGAAGGTCAGAAATGAAAAGGGCGCGTTTATCTTGCGTTGTGGGGTGTTTCATCACGCTGATCCTTTTTGACGCAACCCACGGAGCGTGACTCCGCGGGTTGTCTTGAACAGGTGAAACAGTGCTGCAGAGCTTATTCGATGACCGATGCTTTGGTGATGATGATGTCATCAACCGGTACATCCTGGTGGAAGCCTTTGGAGGTGGTTTTTACACCCTTCATGGCGTCGACCACTTCCTTGCCATTGATCACCTGACCGAAGACGCAGTAGCCCCAACCTTGCGGTGTTGGATTGCGGTGGTTCAGGAAGTCGTTGTCCGCCACGTTGATGAAAAACTGGGCGCTGGCTGAGTGCGGGTCGCTGGTGCGAGCCATTGCCAATGTGTAGCGGTCGTTTTTGAGGCCGTTGTTGGCTTCATTTTCCACGGTTTTACTCGCGCGCTTTTCTTTCATGCCGGGTTCCATGCCGCCGCCCTGGACCATGAATCCGTTGATGATGCGATGAAAAATGGTGTTGCTGTAGTGCCCTGAATTTACATACTCAAGGAAGTTTGCAACAGTTTTAGGAGCTTTGTCAGCGAACAGTTCGATGTCGATGACGCCTGCGGAAGTTTCAAGTCTGACCATTTTATTTCCAGATTTTGCTTTGGGTTTGGGTGGATTGGCCCAGCTGTTTGCGGCAGCCCCCAAAAGGGAGGTCGCCAGCCAGGCGGATAAGGATTGTTTTAAAAAAACTCTGCGCAGAGCTTCAGCCTGCTTGGGCTTCATGCACCATTCTCCATTCTCTGCCCTCTTTTTGCCAGTATTGCTGACGTTTCGGGCCTGATGATTTTTGATTTGATTTTGTATTTATGTCGAAATTAACCACCAGCATGTCGTTTTGAGAAGGGTATCTCAGCACCGACATGTGACCAAAACCGTGTTTGTGTTTTGGGTTGCTCGTGGTTTCACGGGCTGCGGTGAGCATTTTCATGATGTCTGCCCGCTCGCTTTGCCAGATGTTTTTATTAATGAAATTGATGTTTTCAGTGATGATGACCGGTGTATTGCCCACTTTGACATACCGCTGCAGTTTTTCAATGTCTGCATTGGAAAGCACCACGCAACCCTCGCTGGCTTTTGGCGGGGTGCTGATCTGGTTTGATGGGATGCCATGCAGCCAGATGCCGTGGCCTGTTCGGCCCTCTCGCTTGTCCCATTCGTTGGGGTAGTCCAGTGGCAGCGCGAGATTGCCGTAGTAGTCACTGAGTTTTTGCTTGGGCAGCAATTCAGTGATGTTGTAGACCCCCAGCGGCGTTTTGTTGTCGCCTTCCCGGGTTTTATTGGCGCCTGCCTTGCCTTGGCTGATGTAGAAATCGGTGATTAGCCTGGGCGTGGGAAGCACATTTTCGTAAATGAACAGCCGTGATCTCACGGTGTCCACGAGTATGGCGTAACGCTGGTCTGGCTTGAGTTGTACAAGTTCGCGCGGCAGTTGGTTGGCATTTGGGCGGATGCGGTATGCGCGCAAGCGCACCACAGCTTCTTCCCGCAAATCGGCCAGAGCGGTCATTTTGTTCAAGGGGGCATTTCTGACATCGCCAACAGAGGAAATGCCCTTGCCTGACCTGAGCGTGTAGAGGTCACCCCGGATAAGGTAGGCGACCCGGAAATTTGGAAATTGAGCGATCAGGGAATTGACACGGTCTATGGCTTTATCGAGCTTTGAGGCTGCAATTTCCTTGTAGATCTTTTCCAGTTCGGCGTCGATGTGCGGACGGTCAAAGGGAATGTTCGGTGGTGAAATGTCAGACCACTCGCCGTTGGACTCTGCTTCAGAGGGTTGGTATTTCACCGGTTTGGCCAGGTCTTTTGTTGAAACCTGCGCCAATGCTTGCCCCCCTGAACCCGAGAGCAGAATGGACAAAGCCGCCAGCCGCAAGGTCTTGCGCTTGCCAATGAACAGCTTTCGAATTCTGCCGGGTTTCATGTTGAGCATCAGCTAGAGGACTTTTCTCGTTGAATCAGCCACCGGTTGCCGCTTTTTGCAAGCACCAAGGTTTTGATGCTGACATTGGTGAAACGGTCGGAAATATAGGTTTGCTTGAATTGCACCGTGGCCTTGTCACTATCATAGACAATAATTGGACTGTCTACACGTACTTCGATGCGCGCCTTGCCACCAATTCGGCTGCGACGTTCTTTTTCCCAGGCCGTGCGGCTCTGGTTTGAGGCTGGATCAAAGTCGCTGCCATAAAATGAAAGGTAGGCATCGATGTCTTGTTTGGACCAGGCTTCTGCCCAGTCGCGGATGGACTGCATGACATCGCCATCGTTGGCTTTGTTCGATGGGCTACCCACAGAGGCCATGGGTGCTGGAGCCGGGGTAGGGCTCACTGCTGCTGCCACCGGGGCTGCTGCAGCTGTTGTTGCTGCAGTGATGCTGGATGCCGCAGTGATCGCTGCCACTTTGGCTGCCTGCGCTACGGGTGCCACAGGTGCTGCCGGGGTTGGAGCCGGTGCACTGGCGACCTGAACCGCAGCCGGTGCTGCAGCAACAACCGCAGGTGCCGGGGCCGGTGCTGGCGCACGCGATTTTCCGGTGATCAGTTCCCTGACCATGGACAGCTTCATTTCTGCGGTGGGGTTGTTTGAATCAAGTTGCAAGGCCTTGTCGTAGGACTGGCTGGCCAACTTTGAATACACATCACCAAGATTTTCATAGGCGGTGGCGTAACTTGGATGGGTGCGTATCGCCATTTCAAGCGATTGCCTTGCTTTTTCAAATTGCGCCTGGCTGGCATAGAGCACTGCAAGGTTGTTATAGGGTTCGGGCAGTTCCGGGTAATCTTCGGTGAGCCGCGTGAACACCTTGATGGCCTCTGCGGCCTTGCCTTGCTCGGTTAAAACCAGCCCTTTGAGAAAACGCATTTGTGGATCTCTGGGTTTGCCCGCCAAAAAAGCGTCTGCCCGTGTCAGTGCCTGGTCGAACTGACCGTTCTTGATGAGGCGGGTGACGTCTGCGGATTCATCTGCTCTGGCGAGGCTGGCAGTGCCAGGGACCGCGCCGGACAGGCAACCCACAATCAGGCTTACGAGCAGTGGCGTTTTCAAACGACTGGTTTTTGTATGGTTCATGTTTAGTAATGCAAGAAAACCGCAATGTTATACTTTACCAGTATTGTAGCAAGTGCTCAGAGCCCCGGTTTGGGTGTCTGATGCGGCTTTTCCCCTTTTTCTTTAAATTTCCCCAAAATCGCATGACCACACAACTTCATATCTACAACACACTGACGCGTAGCAAGGCAGTTTTTACGCCCATAGAGCCCGGCAAAGTGCGCATGTATGTGTGCGGCATGACAGTGTATGACTACTGTCACCTTGGGCATGCCCGCGTCATGGTGGTGTTTGATCTGGTTAAACGCTGGCTGGAATACAGCGGTTTTGAAGTTACCTACGTTCGCAACATCACTGACATCGATGACAAGATCATTCGCCGGTCTGTGGAAAACGGGGAGTCCATTCGGGCGCTGACCGACCGTTTTATTGCGGCCATGCATGAAGACGCCGATTTGCTGGGCATCGCAAGGCCCGACCACGAACCTCGCGCCACCGAATATGTGCCGCAAATGTTGGGCATGATTTCCACGCTGGTGGAAAACGGGCTGGCCTATCAGGGTGAGGAAGGCGACGTTAATTTTTCGGTTCGAAAATTCAACGGTTATGGCCGATTGTCAGGGAAAAGTCTGGACGAGTTGCGCGCCGGTGAGCGCGTTGCCGTGGTCGATAAAAAAGAAGACCCCCTGGACTTTGTATTGTGGAAGTCTGCCAAGCCGGGAGAACCCGATGATGCCATCTGGACATCGGATTTT
>JBEIKS010000220.1:0-4500 GCA_040379625.1 Burkholderiaceae bacterium | reverse complement strand
CCCTTGAAATTAATTCAGGATTGGCATCAATTAGAAGGCAATAATCTGCTGACCCGATCCCGTGGTCTGCGGGGGCGCGGGTTGTCTGAAAGTTTTTTGACTTTTTTAAATGAAAAATTCGAACCCCCTTATCGTTTAACAGTCGAACTCATTTATGGTCATGCATGGCGAGTGGCTAAGAAAAATACGCCACAAGAATTTACCATTCCAATTGAAAAAATCGGCCGAAAGCCTTAAGCAGCCTCGGTGTCAAGTTGCCATGTCGGGTGAGATACGACATAATGCGATGCCCAGTTGTGTTTGTTGGGACGCTGAGAACGTGGGTGTTAGAAATGAATGAAAACGTTTCCAAAAGTTGGATGTTCAAGCCGAACTGTTCGCTAACGCCGGCACAGTTGGCTTGGTTGTACCTCAGCATAGTAATTGTTACCTTGGGAATTTCCCTTGGGTTTTATTCGATGGGTCTTTGGCTTGTTCTGCCATTTGCCGGAATTGAACTGACGGTTGTTGCAACTGCTTTCATTGTTTATGCAAGGCATGCAGGCGATTATGAAAAAATCGTCATCCAGCACCGTGAAGTGTCAGTTACCGTTGTAAACGCGAACAAAACCAAAACCTACAGCCTGAACCCCGGCTGGACCCGTGTAAGTCTGGACACAAAGCCTCGTGTTCTTATCAAGCTTGAGAGCGGAGAATTCAATGTGGTGCTGGGTCGTTTCATCGACGACCTGACCAAAGAAAAGCTGGTGTTTGAGCTGCGGCGGGCCTTGGCGCTCGCGGCGGTCTGAAACACAAACGAATTTCGTTATTTTGGGGAACAGAGGAAAGCTATGTTTAAGCAATCCCTTGGCAAGAGCCAAATCAAGAGCCGAATGGCCGCAGCAGCCATGGCGTTAGTCGCACTGCCTGCAGTCGCTTCCGATCGTCAATACAACCTGGCCGAACCAGTCACAGACATTGCGCGTCAAATTTATGACCTGCATACGCTGATGATGATTATCTGTCTGGTTATTTTCTTTGCAGTTTTCGGCGTCATGTTTTACTCCATTTTTGCTCACCGCAAGTCCAAGGGGGCGAAATCTGCCTCTTTCCACGAAAGTACGACGGTTGAAATTATCTGGACCATCGTTCCTTTCTTAATCGTCATCGGTATGGCCTTGCCTGCAACGAAAACCGTTGTGGCAATGAAAGACACCTCAAACGCTGACATTACGATCAAGGCAACGGGTTACCAGTGGAAGTGGGGTTACGATTACCTCAAGGGCGAGGGTGAAGGCATCAGTTTTGTCTCCACGCTGGTTACGCCACGCGATCAGGTCAATAACGCCGCTCCAAAGGGTGAAAACTACCTTGTTGAAGTGGACAATGTCATGGTGGTGCCGGTGGACAAAAAAGTTCGCATCATCACAACAGCCAACGACGTTATCCACGCCTGGATGATTCCTGCGTTCGGCGTCAAGCAAGATGCCATCCCTGGTTTCGTTCGCGACACCTGGTTCAAGGCTGAAAAAGTCGGCGTTTACCGCGGTCAATGTGCCGAGCTGTGTGGTAAAGACCACGCTTTCATGCCCATCGTTGTCGAAGTGAAATCTGAAGCAGATTACGCCAAGTGGGTGGTCGAGAAGCAAAAAGAAATGTCCGCCAAAATGGACGACCCAACCAAGGTCTGGACCGCACCTGATCTGGTTGCACGGGGCGAAAAAGTCTACGCAGCAAACTGCGCGGCTTGCCACCAGGCAACAGGCAAGGGCATCACTGGCGCATTTCCCGCCCTCGACGGTGACAAAATTGTGGCCGGCCCCAAGGCCGATCAGATCACTATTTTGCTAAATGGTCTGAATGCCGGCATGCCAGCTTGGAAACAGCTGTCAGACGTAGAAATTGCATCTGTTATTACATACACCCGCAGTGCCTGGAGCAACCAAGGCAAGGGTACAGATCCAATCGTGCAGCCAGCTGACATTACAGCAGCACGCAAGTAATCGGTTTTTGAGGAGAGAAGCATGGGTTCCGCAGCACTAGACGCAGCACACGGTCACGATCACGACCACGCGCATGAACAGCCAACCGGCATCCGCCGCTGGTTGTTTGCCACCAACCACAAAGACATCGGTACGATGTATCTGATCTTTTCGTTCACCATGTTGCTGGAGGGCGGTATCCTCGCCCTGCTGCTGCGTGCTGAATTGTTCTCACCGGGGCTGCAGTTGTTCCGTCCTGAGTTCTTTAACCAGCTCACCACGATGCACGGTCTGATCATGGTGTTTGGTGCGGTCATGCCAGCCTTTGTTGGTTTCGCCAACTGGATGATTCCGCTGCAAATTGGCTGTTCAGACATGGCGTTTGCCCGTATGAACAACTTCAGCTTCTGGCTGATGGTTCCTGCCGCAACCCTGCTCACAGCTTCTTTCTTCATGCCTGGTGGTGCCACAGCAGCCGGCTGGACGCTCTATGCGCCGCTGTCCGTGCAAATGGGCCCCGGTATGGACGCAGCCATTTTCGCCATGCACATGCTGGGTGCCTCTTCCATCATGGGCTCCATCAACATCATCACAACCATCCTGAACATGCGCGCGCCTGGCATGACCTTGATGAAAATGCCGATGTTTGCATGGACATGGTTGATCACTGCCTACCTGCTGATTGCCGTGATGCCTGTTCTGGCTGGCGCCATCACCATGGTTCTGACAGATCGCCACTTCGGTACTTCCTTCTTCAATGCGGCCGGTGGCGGTGACCCCGTCATGTACCAGCACATTTTCTGGTTCTTCGGACACCCAGAGGTTTACATCATGATTTTGCCGGCTTTCGGCATCATCTCGCACATTGTTCCAACATTTGCCCGCAAGCAATTGTTTGGTTACAGCTCAATGGTGTATGCAACTTCATCCATCGCGATTCTTTCTTTCATCGTATGGGCACACCACATGTTCTCAACCGGCATGCCTGTCACTGGCCAGTTGTTCTTCATGTATGCCACGATGTTGATTGCGGTTCCCACCGGCGTTAAGGTGTTCAACTGGTTGGCCACAATGTGGAGAGGGTCCATGACCTTCGAAACTCCCATGTTGTTTGCTGTCGGTTTCATCTTCGTGTTCACCATGGGCGGCTTCACCGGTCTTATCTTGGCGGTGGCTCCGGTTGATATCCAGTTGCAAGACACCTACTACGTTGTGGCGCACTTCCACTATGTGTTGGTGGCTGGCTCCCTGTTCGCATTGTTTGCCGGTACTTACTACTGGTTGCCAAAGTGGTCAGGTCGCATGTTCGACGAACGTTTGGGCAAGTTGCACTTCTGGAGCTCATTGATTTCCTTCAACGTCACATTCTTCCCAATGCACTTCCTTGGCCTTGCCGCCATGCCACGTCGCTATGCAGATTACGCAATGCAGTTCACCGAGTTTCACCAGATCGCCACCATTGGCGCCTTCTGGTTCGGTCTGTCACAGCTGATCTTCCTGTGGTGTGTATTGAAGGCCTGGACATTTGACCAAGGCGAGCGCGCTCCTGCGAAACCTTGGGATGGTGCAGAAGGTCTGGAGTGGACAGTTCCATCACCCGCCCCGTTCCATACCTTTGAGAACCCGCCACTGGTGAAGTAATTTTTAAGCAAGTGTTTTAAATGATCAGTCAGGCCTTGGTGCCTGACTGGTTCATTGAGAAAAACGTGGTTTTTCAACCGGGTTTTTCTGAATGGCCATGTAGTCAGTTGAAGTTGTGGAAAATAGCAAGGTTTCGTCTCAGAATGTTCAGCCAACCAACAACAAAAGAACAGGTTTGGTTCTTTTAACGGTCGCTTTGGCGTTTTTTGCCGGCATTGTGCTCAAAACAGTGTTTCTGAGATGAGGTAGTTTATGGCTAGTATCAAAATGATACGGCTGGCAGTTAACCGGCAAATGATGTTTCGTTTGGTGGTAATTGCAGGTTTCATGTTTGGCTTTGGCTACGCATTGGTGCCGTTGTATAAAAAAATATGCGAAATAACCGGCATTAATGTACTGACGCAAAAAGATGAAAGCGCGGAAGCATTTTTAAAAAACACGCAGGTGGATACGTCAAGAACCATCACGATTGAGTTCGATGCGAATTCTCGGGGCGATTGGCAGTTCAAACCAGACAGGCATTATTTGAAAGTGCACCCGGGCGAGTTGGCCCAGGTCACTTATGAAATACAAAACACCATGACGCACGCTGCGTCAGGTCAGGCAATTCCGAGCTACGCGCCCATGAAGTCCGGTGCGTACTTCAAGAAGCTGGAGTGTTTCTGTTTTAAGCAGCAGGCCTTTGATGCGGCGGAAGTCAGGCGGTTCCCGGTGGTATTTGTAGTAGACCCCAAGTTGCCTGAAGATGTTCATACCATCACAGTGTCATATACGTTTTTTGAAGTTGCAGGCGCAGTAAAACCAAATAGTTGAAGAATTGATGGATTCAGAACCGGTTGAGAAAAAAGGGAGGCCAACATTCTTGGCAACCTTGTCTGCAGTGTTGTGGTCGTTTTTT
>JBEIKS010000219.1:0-4516 GCA_040379625.1 Burkholderiaceae bacterium | reverse complement strand
GGCTAAAACGCCTGAGGACGTTTGAGCTGATCGATGCCCGTCGCGCGCCCGGGTGCCGGCCACCGGCACCATCGCAAGCTGAAAAACCATCGGCAACATGAGCCACATCAAACAGTCACTCGCTTGGGCTAAGAGCGGGTTGAACATTGGGGGTCGTAGTTGTGATGGTTGTGTGTTTGTGTATTTTTGGGTGTTACTACGCAGATGACCAAAGACAACAATAAGCTATCGAAATTTAATGACTTTCGAAAGTTTCTGAACAGCGCTTACTCGAAAATAGGGGCGACTTTGGCGAGAACCTCATCTATGATCGGTTGCGGTACGCTTTCGATTTTACGTGCGCCACGAGACCCAATGTCAAGGGCGCGCGGTTGATCGCAGCGAACGACCCCGGTGGTTTGAGTCCCTGCCCCCATCAGTGAGACAGCAAAACCAGCGGTGCGGGCGAAGTTCCCTCCGCTGGTGATCGGCAATACGACTGGAGTGCGCGTCAGCCGATTGAACGCTGTCGGTGAGACAACCAGAACTGGTCGTGTGCCTTGCTGCTCGTGACCTGATGTCGGGTCAAGCGACACGATGTAGATATCGCCGCGTTCCATTACAACAATTCGCCGCCAACAGGACCTGAATCGAGCCATTGCCGTTCTTCAGCCGAGACTTCGGCGGAAGCATCGCATTGAGCCAGCAGCTCGTCGAGAGTATAGCGTGGCCGCGAGGCTGGTTCGACCACTAGGCGCCCGTTATCGACAGCCAAGCCGACCTTTGCTCCTGCAGCAAGATGCAAGATATCGAGGAGGGCAGGTGGCACGGCTAGCATAATTGAGCCACCGACCTTGCGTAGATTGGTTGTATGCATAATGCACCGCCATTCCTCTTAAGTTATATCGAAGTATAACAATGGCAGCGTTTTTTGACAAGTCAGCGCTTCACAAAACAGGTATTTTTCGAAACAAGCAGATCGTTCTAGTTATTAGGCGAAAATCTGCGTTATGGGTCATCTGCGTAGTAACGTCCGTATTTTTAGTTGTGATGGTGGTGTGGTTGGGTATTTTTAGCTGTGATGGTGGTGTGGTTGGGTATTTTTAGCTGTGATGGTTGTGTGGTTGGGTATTTTTAGTTGTGATGGTTGGCTAAATTTTAATGTTTGTAACTCGCGCTGTTTTGATGGTAGCTACCTGCGCGTGCGTTTTCTTAGTGCCCAAGTGGAGGATGGCCGGCAGGTGCGGTTTCTTTCTTTGTGCGTAGGGCATTCAGGACGTGGGCCCCGCTGACCCCGCAGAAGCCGACGGCGCCGGAGGCGACCTAAAAAACCGCCTTTGGGGTTTTTTGGCGTGGCTGCCCGGGTTGAGGCGGTATAAAGCCCGCGATCCGCCCAAGCACAAAGAAAAAAACCGCACCTGCCGAGCCATCCATTGCATTCGCCCAAGCACAAAGAAAAAAACAGCACCTGCCGAGCCATCCATTGCATCCGCCCAAGCGCAAAGAAAGAAACCGCACCTGCCGAGCCATCCATTGCATCCGCCCAAACACAAAGAAAGAAACCGCACCTGCCGAGCTTCCCCCTCAGCCCGTATAATTGAACCCTGTCCCAAGTCAGTCACACACCGTGTACACAGTCAAAGAAACGTTTTATACCTTGCAAGGCGAGGGCGCCCAAGCCGGCAGAGCCGCAGTGTTTTGCCGCTTCGCCGGTTGCAACCTCTGGTCCGGACGCGAGTCCGACCGAGCCACCGCAAAGTGCAATTTTTGCGACACCGACTTTGTAGGAACCGATGGCAGCGGCGGCGGAAAGTTTGAGTCTGCCCAAGCACTGGCGCAACACATCGCCGCATTTTGGCCGCAAGGCCAAGCGCACCGCTATGTTGTCATGACAGGTGGCGAGCCATTGCTGCAACTCGACGAAGCCCTCATTTTGGCCCTCCACCAGAACAATTTTCAGGTCGCCGTTGAAACCAACGGAACCTTGCCCGCACCCCCAGGCATAGACTGGATTTGCGTCAGCCCCAAGGCCGGCAATGCAGTGGTTCAAAATTATGGCAATGAACTCAAGGTCGTCGTACCCCAAGCGGGCCTGGATTTTCAAATGATGGCCAACTGGAAGTTTGACCATTTTTTCGCCCAACCCATGGACAATGCACTGCGCAAGGATAATCTGAAGTTTGCCATCGAACTTTGCCAAGCGCACCCACAATGGCGACTGGGTCTGCAAACACACAAAATTATCGGAATGCCCTGACAGTGAAAGCCTTTAAACAATTCAATTTTGACGCCGCCCACCAACTTCCGGACTGGCCCGGCATACACGGTCACAGTTACGTGGCAGAGGTGTGGTTTGAGGGTCCCGCCACAGATGGCTATGTGGTGCCTGAAAGTGTGCTCACACAACAACTGGAGAGTATCAGGCGCACGCTGGACCACTCCAACCTGAATGACCTCATGGAAATGCCCACCTCAGAAAACATTGCCCGCTTCATCTGGAAGGCCTTGTCTGATTGTGATGCACTGATAAAGGTCAGGGTGCTGAGGGGTTCCATCGGTTTTGGTGTGGAATATACCCAAGAAGATGCACGAAGAGAGGGGCTTGCCTCATCTTAGTGCGAGGCATGAAGTAAGTACGCACCAATTCAGCTCTTTTAGTCTCTGGCACGCCAATTGCATTTAGCTCAATACAAACAGCTAACAAAGGTGTGTCATGTCAAACAATATTTACGATCCATACAACGCCTACAAACGCTTGGGGCCCGGCTGCGCATGCGGCCTGCATGCGTCCAACGAGCAACACAATGCCGCACTGAAAGCCGAGTTCGAACAGCGTTCCACGCAGACAGAAAGCCTGTCCAACGATTTCGTTGAAGCCACGCTCATCAAGGCTTTGTTCCCCCAGGACAGCCTGCGCCGCGGATTTCTTAAAGCGGTGGGCGCAAGTGCCGCCATGGCAGCGATTGAAAGCGTGCTGCCCATCCAGTCTTTGCAAGCCATGGCCCAGGAAAAACAGGGCGCCTTGGAAAAGAAGGAACTCAAACTTGGTTTCATTCCGATTACATGTGCAACGCCATTGATCATGGCCGACCCGCTTGGGTTTTACCGCGAGCAGGGCTTGTCTGTGAGTTTGCAAAAAACTGCAGGTTGGGCGCTGGTGCGAGACAAAATCATCAGCAAGGAATACGACGCCTCGCATTTTCTTTCACCCATGCCGCTGGCCATGAGTCTGGGACTGGGTTCTCAGGCCACTCCGGTGAATGTCGCGACCATCCAGAACATCAATGGTCAGGCCATTACCTTGCACTTGAAGCACAAGGACAACCGCGATCCGAAAAACTGGAAGGGCATGAAATTCGCCATTCCGTTTGAATATTCAATGCACAACTTTTTGCTGCGCTATTACTTGGCTGAACATGGTTTGGATCCAGACAAAGACGTTCAGTTGCGGGTGACGCCACCACCGGAAATGGTGGCCAACCTGCGAGCAGGAAACATCGATGGTTTCCTCGGGCCTGATCCGTTTAACCAGCGTGCTGTGGTGGATGAAATCGGCTTCATTCATATTTTGTCGCGCGATATCTGGAACGGCCACCCCTGCTGCGCATTTGGTGTGCCGGAAGAGTTCATCAAGCAGAACCCGAACACTTTTGCAGCCTTGTACCGCTCGGTGTTGACCGCTGCAGCCATGGCACGCAAGGCAGAAAACAGGCCGCTGATTGCCAAGGTGATGTCGCCGGCAAATTACTTGAACCAACCCGAGGCGGTGCTGATGCAGGTATTGACCGGTAAGTTCGCAGATGGCTTGGGCGGCGTTCAAAATGCACCGGAACGTGCAGATTTTGATCCGGTGCCCATGCACTCAATGGCGGTCTGGATGCTCACGCAAATGCAGCGCTGGGGCTACATCAAAGGCGACGTTAATTACAACCAGATTGCAGAGAAGGTGTTCATGCTCACCGATGCACGCAAGCGCATGAAAGAGCTTGGCATGACAGCCCCGGAAAATGGCTACAAGAAGTTCGTCATCATGGGCAAGGAATTTGATCCCAAGCAAGCCAAGAAGTATTCGGACAGTTTCGCAATCCGTAAAACCGTTTAATGGAGTTTCTATGAAAAATACGTCCCTTAATGTCAGGGCGGCGGTCATTTCGATCTGCATGCTGTTGCTGTTTCTCGGCATCTGGCACATTGCCACCAAGCCTGCACAGACTGCGCCAGTAGCGGCTGCTGTGGGCGCCGATGCTGAATATGCGGCGTTGATGGGAAAAACCACCGACAGCACGTCCAGCAAAGGCAATGGGTTTCCCACGCCTGCGCAAATGGCATTGACCTTTAAAGAAAACCTCAGTGACCCTTTTTATGACAAAGGTCCCAACGACAAAGGCATCGGCATTCAACTGATGCATTCGTTGGCCCGGGTTGGCATGGGTTTTTTATTGGCGTGTCTGCTGGCGGTGCCCTTGGGTTTTCTGATTGGCATGTCACCATTGATGTACAAGGCGTTTGATCCGTTTATTCAAGTGCTCAAGCCCAT
>JBEIKS010000218.1:0-4527 GCA_040379625.1 Burkholderiaceae bacterium | reverse complement strand
GAGGATGTCACGTTTGAGCGCGATACAAGCCTAACTCGGGATGAATCGCTTTGAGTTTACTGGCTGACTTGTCATATCAATAGGTATGGGCCTACAAGCATCAACAAATCCTCACACCCGTTCCAAAGGGTAATTTCTCCATCTGTGTTGAGTCATCTGACAGCAACCACAGCACTGGGTAAGCCGGTGCTTTTTTAGGAAATGTCCCCAGACCATCTGTTGCGTAGACCAACAGCGCAATCTCACCAAGTATTTCGCTGTTGGATTTGACCCATTCGAATACCGGTATGAAAGCTGTGCCACCTCGCCCATTGATAACCATACGTGTGAGCGAGTCACGTTCATGGGGGGTTTCATTGATGTGCAGCACATGACGAATTTCGCTGTCACATTGAACAACAGTTAGCGAGCCTTCATGCAGACTGGAAAAGCAGAGCAGTTCGTTCATGATGTCGCTGATCTGTTGGTCGCAGACAGAGCCCGAGGTATCAATCGCAAAGATAACCCGCATCGCTGCTGGCTTTGCAACGGACGGAAGATACAGCCCACGGTGCAAGTGTTTTTTTGCAAAGGGGATGCTTGCCCAATCGCACATCAGTGCGCTTTGCAGCAGGTTTTGTAAAACTGAGCGCCAGTCTACGCGGGCGGGTTTGCTTTGTTCAAATTCACGTTCAAATCCGCAACCTTCGGCGTCAGTCCCCCGCAATGCCTGTCTAAGGGTTTCTTGAAGCGCCGTTCGCAAAGCGCGTGCGCTTTCTTCGTCCGGTGCGTCATCAGGAATATGCACAGCCACACGCGGATCGTTACCATCGACAAGATCGCTGCCAATCGCATCGGTCTTTTCTTGGTAGGCTGCCCAGTCATGCTGCAGCGCTTCATAAATTTCTTCGCTGGTTTGATTGTAGAAACCTTGCTCGAGCAGTCCACCCTTGGGCAGGTCAAAGCCCAGCGCATGCAGCATGCCATTGATGCAGTAGTCGCAGGCCATGTTCCAGCGTTGTGCATCTCGGCTTTTTTGGCGTGTGTTGTGGTTCATCACCACATGCATCAGTTCATGCGCCATCACCGCCTGTATCTGTGTATCGGTCAGCGCAAATACCCACTTTGGGTTGTAAAAGATATGTGTACCATCGGTGGCCATGGTGGTACACCATTGTGTAGATTTCACCTCGACCAGCGACAGACGGAAAAGTGCGCTGGCCATGAAAGGCTGGCGCAGGGCCAGTTGTACCCGAACCCGCATCATGCGCGAGGCCAGCGCAGCGCTGATGTATTCGTCAGGCGGTTGCTTGGTCATCGTAGAGTTCACGTGTACCTCAGTGGAAAAGTTGTCCATGTTTTTGCAGGAATGTCCGATAACCTTCGCGCCGCGCAAACATTGGGTTGGCTTTAAGAATGTCAGTGGCCAGCACCACGCTGAACTCTGGTGGTAGACGATTCAGCAGGATTGCAGCCGCATCCAGTATTTCAATGTCAGTCGCGTGAAACGCCAACCATGTGGTGAGCACATACAGTTCGTCAAGCGCAGTGGGCAGTGTGGCGTTTGAAGGATCATTTACGATGGTACGCAAGGAAGCTTCGCTGAGCGACCGTTTGCAAAACTCCACAAACTCAATGCCCGTGCCTTCGCCTATGGTTCCGCGAATCAGGTCTTTGCAGCCTTCTATGCCACCGAATGTATCCAGTAGCCCAGAGAGCATGTGCCAGGAGCGGGGTGTGGGATAGGCGGCCTCATCGCCCGGTGGCTTTTGAAGCAAGTTGGGTTTGACCCCTAAAAACGCCAGCACCAGCGGGTGTATGCGGTTATTCATGGCCCAGTTGCGCCAATCTTTGAGATCGCTGTCCAGATCAATGTGAATAAAGCGGTTTCCAAGCGCTGAGGACAGGCGAAACGTCACCGCCTTGTCCTGTTGTCGGTTGCCTGCGGCTATTAAGGTCCAACCCTCTGGCAGCACATACTCACCGATGCGTCTGTCCAGCACCAATTGGTAAAGCGAAGCCTGTACCAGAGGTGGCGCTGCGTTGATTTCATCCAGAAAGAGAATGCCTGGCTTGTCGGTGGCCTTGGGCAAAAAAGAAGGTGGACACCAGCGCGAGGTGCCATTTTCTATGGCCGGAATGCCGCGCAGGTCGGTAGGGTCGAGCAAGCTGGCGCGCAGATCAATGACGGGTAATTTTTTATCAATACCCACTTGTTTGACAATCGAACTCTTGCCGATGCCGGGCGCACCCCAAATAAATACTGGCCAACGTTGGGACAACATTTTGGTGAGTACATCGGTGAGTCGGGATGGTTTCATGTGGCAAACTCCGTTTCATTAAGCCAGTGAACCGCACTTCGCAACTCGTGTGCGATATCGGCGGGAAGTGTCAGGTACTTGTTATCCAGTCCTTTGAAAATACTGTGGAACAGACCGACAGGTGTGTGGTGAACCATGTGGTCGCAAGGGGTGTCCAACATATCGGGGAAGGTTCCGGTTATCGCAAAGTCTGCTGTGATGAGTTCAAACGGCAAACCTTGCAGACCCGCGTGGTGGCACACCATCAGGTTTTCTGTGCCTATCTTGAGCGTTACACGCTGGGCATCCAAAGCTTGTAGGGTCAGATGCGTTAATGTTTCAGGTGCGGCAGTTCGCGGAAAAATTCGACAGGTAAAAGAGAGCGCGTCCTTGGGGAATCTTTTGCCTTGAGTTTGCGTTAGCAACTTTGCCGGTAGTGTGATGTGAAGCGTATCCGGTTTGTCTGAATCTGCTCTTACCGCTGCGTGCATGATGTCAGGTTGCGACAATGCATCCAGTGCCCGAAAGATGTCGTGTTCTTCGAGTATCACTGGGTCGCGAGGCTTTTCTTCCAGGCTGTAATACGGTGTTGCCGCTGACCGTATGCCGAGTGCGCCAATATAGCCCAAGGCTTCGTCGCTACACACAACGAAGCCTGGGCGAGGACCTGTGGTGTTACTGCCAGCCAATGCACATGCAAAACGCAGATCAATGGGGTGGCGGCGAAATGGAATGACCTGCGAGTCACCGAATGTGGTGGGCGCATTCATAATGTCTCGGTAGAACTCTGGAGTCGCAAGCGAAGGTAAAACTTTAACCACTTTGTCTGTCAGCACATGCCGCGCGCCCAGGCTGCGGCAAGCCAGATAAAGCTCGGATAAGCGGAATTTATTGCAATGATGCATTTCGTTTCTTTCCGATAAATGCGTGCCACGCCACATGCCCCTGCAACATGGGTTGGTTCAAGTTGTTGCCGTTCAAGAAGGGCTGGGGCAGCGCTTCGGTGCTGAGACCTTGCGCAGCGGCCTGATCAATCACTTGGGAACGGTGAATTGCCGCCCTTAACAAGCGACGCTGGGCGCGCGGAATATTGATGCCTTCATTGACGCACAGGCCAGTGACCATTTGACGCCGTCCGCGTCGAAAGATGTTGGTTTTTTCAGGGTCTAGCTCCAATCCCAGACCCTTGAGCAGATAGCTTGCGTAACCAATGAGTTTCACGCAGTCATTGCTACCCGAGAAACACAGATCATCAGCGTATCGCGTGTAGCGGCAGCCCAGTTGTGCGGCTTTTTCCGCAAGTGTTTCGTCTAATTCAAACAGCACACGGTTAAGCAGGGCAGGGCTGGTGGGCGCACCGATGGGCAAGCCGCCATGAGCGCAACAAATTTGCGTAAGCCAACGGATGGCGATGGGCGAGAGCGCCTGTCCTTTGAACTGCGAAAGATCTCGCGATAGGGCATGCCAGACTGTGCGAATCTGCACACTCGGAAAACAGTTTCGAATATCACAACTGGCCACCAACGGCTGATGCGTGTGAGGCAAGGCGTTGTCTGCAATGCTGATGTTTTTCACAAAACCAGTTGCGCAACGGTGAGCCCCCAGAGGTTCCAGAACCCTTTGCGCAATGCGTTTCTGAAAGCATTTGAGCATGGGGTGTGGAATGCGCAGCGTGCGGGTTTTACCATTGCGTTTGGGTATGGATTTGCTTTCATACAGCGAATCCAGTGTGTGCCCCACAGCTTGATGCGCGGTGTCGCGTGCGTGCAAAGCTTTGTTTGCCTGTGCCAGTAAGGCCGACAGCTGCGTTGCGATATCTGCGCCTAGCAGCGCCAGCATTTGCAAAAACGCGGCATCGCGCTGATGTGTCTTTCCTATCCGCTGTGCGACCCGCCACAAGGCGGCTTCGAGCTGTTCTGTGTGAACGTGTTTTACCAAATGCTTGAGCGAATGCGGGTCCTGACGCAGGAACGCAATGTGCAGGTCAAGCTTGGCTTCTGACACCGTTTCTTTTGTTTCGCCAGCTAACCAAGAGAGCTGTGACGGCAGGTGCACCTGCTTGCTGTCTTTATGTGGGCGGTATCTCCACTTTGCATGTGTCAGCAGCGACCAGAGGGCTTCTGGTTCGTGTGTTCTGCATGCCCTTGCCACCAAAATATCGGCTTCCAGTTCACAGTGAAATAAGTGCTGAAGGTTTGCGAGTAATGCCGGACATTCATCAATGTCTGCTAGCAGCACACGGGCCTGG
>JBEIKS010000217.1:0-4533 GCA_040379625.1 Burkholderiaceae bacterium | reverse complement strand
GTAACGGGACTGAAAAAACGGTGGCAGCAGCGCCGGTGGTACATGCACCTGCAGCGCCTGAGCAAGCTGTTGAACGCACGTGGCAAATTTCCGTGCGGCTTGCTGCCAGTACCCTGTGCGACGGTTTTGATCCTCGGCCAATCTTCAATTATCTCGACACTTTTGGCGAAATCGTGGTGCTCAACCCGGTGCTCGATGCTATTCCTGCATTTTCTCAGGCCGATCCGGAGCAATGTTATCTGGGTTTCGAACTGGTGTTCAGAACTGAAAAATCGCATGCAGACATTCTAGAGTCCTTCGAATTTCTGGCCGAACCCAGCAAAATTGTCATCACGCCCCACGACTGCGACCGCGCAACATTCCATTCCCTGATTGCCGCTTTGCCTGAAGACAAGGCGCGGGCCACGGCCTTGCTGGCTGCGTGCGGTTTCAATGAACCGGCGGAAAAGACAACTGTTGTGTCAGTTGCGGCGCAGGTCGAACAAACTGCCGCAACTCAGGCTGGGCAAGTGTTGGCGGCTGCCCAGGCCTCTGCTGCGGTTGTGCCTGCGGCACCTGCCAAGGCAACCCCCAAAGCGAAAAGCAGCACACAGTCCAGCGCGTTTATTCGTGTACCGGCTGATAAGCTCGACACCCTGATCAACCTCGTGGGTGAATTGGTCATTGCCAACGCTGGCACCGTTGAACGCGCCAAGCAACTCAACGATTCCGGCATGGTGGAGTCCACCAGTGCAGTGGCGGCCTTGATCGAAGAAATCCGGGATGGCGCCTTAGGTCTGCGCATGGTGCAGATCGGTGAAACCTTTCATCGCTTCCAGCGGGTTGTGCGCGACTTGTCCATGGGCTTGGGCAAACAGATTGCACTCGATATCTCCGGTGAAGACACCGAGTTGGACAAATCGGTTGTTGAACGCATTGGCGACCCGTTAATGCATCTGGTGCGTAACGCCATTGACCACGGACTTGAAACCGAAGAAGAGCGCGCGCTCACCGGTAAAAGCATGGTGGGCCGCATTGGCTTGAATGCTTACCACGACAGTGGTCACATTGTGATTGAAGTGTCTGACGATGGTCGAGGCTTGAACCGCGACAAAATACTGCGCAAGGCCATTGAAAAAGGTTTGATTCCACCGGACGTGCCTTTGAGCGATCAGGAGATCAATCAACTGATTTTCTTGCCCGGGTTTTCAACCGCAGACAAAGTCACCGACATCTCAGGCCGGGGCGTGGGTATGGATGTGGTTAAACGCAACATTGAGGCCTTGCGCGGAACGGTACGCGTACGCTCCACCGTTGGCGTGGGCAGCACCTTTGAAATCCGCTTGCCTTTAACGTTGGCCATTATTGACGGTTTTCTGATTGGTGTGGGCGACTCTCACTACGTCATTCCTTTGGGGTTTGTGCGCGAGTGCCTCGAATTGTCGGCCACTGACATTCCAGACGACCGGGTTGATCTTCACTACGACCTGCGCGGTGAATTTTTACCCTGTGTACGTTTGCGCAATATTTTCGGCGTAAAAGATTCTCGGCCAAAGCGGGAGAACATTATTGTGGTGAGTTTTGGCGAAACCCGTGCAGGTTTGATCGCAGACCAACTTGATGGTGAAAGCCAAACCGTCATCAAGCCCTTGGGGGCATTGTTTGAAAGCAACCGGGCCATCAGCGGGGCCACCATTTTGGGCAGTGGCGAAGTTGCGCTTATTATTGACGTGCCCAAGTTGATCAGCGAAGTTTCAAAACGTTCTGCGCCAATCGCAGACAACAATCACTGAAGGCGAATACGACATGTCTGAAAAATCTGCCATGGTTCACGGGCTTGATGCAGCGACCAGTCAATTTCTCACTTTCCAGGTCAATGACCAAAAGCTTGCACTCGAGATTTTGCGCATCAAGGAAATTATTGAATTCGGTCGCATCACCGTGGTTCCAATGATGCAGGCCAGCATCAGCGGGGTCATCAATCTGCGTGGCTCAGTGGTGCCTGTCATTGATTTGTCCGCCCGCTTCGGGCAGGGTAAAACGCAAATGAATCGCCGCACCTGCATCGTGATTCTGGAGTCCACCATAGAAGAGCGTACGCAGGTGGTGGGTTTCATGGTGGATGCTGTCAGTGCGGTCATTGACATTCATCCCAACGTTATTGCGCCACCGCCGCAGTTCGGCTCCGGCATCCGAACCGACTTCCTGCGGGCCATCGGCAAGGTGGAAGACGAGTTTGTCATGATCCTCAACGTTGAAAAATTGCTGGATTTCGACATTCCCACCAACCTTGAAGAACTCGCTGCCAATTCGCACCATGGCACAAGAGAATTGGGTCACAGGGAAGAAGTCTCCGAAGCCCACTGATACAACCGAACTAAAGGCACGCCTAGTTGGAAGACAAGTCTGCCAGACTGGGCATTTTTTTGAACAGGCTCACTGCTTGCGTGCGATTTCTCACATTCATGCGCGTAAAAATTTCTCGCAGATGGGTCTTGATGGTTTCCGGTGACAACACCAATTGCCGGGCAATCTCTTTATTCGACATGCCATTGACCAGCAGCATCATTACTTCACGCTGTTTTTGCGTCAGTTGAATGCGTGAACCTGTCGGACTCATCTTGTTTCTCATACTGAAATGCCTGCCATTGACATGGGGGCTGCGCCAGTTTGCAATCACGCTGGCGCGAGAAACACAGTCGAGCAACATTTGCGATGTCTGGTGAAAATCGCCTGTCTTGGGCATTGCATAGCATTTGTGCAGGTTTCTTTTTTCCAGTTCAAGCAGCAACTTGTCATCTCCACTCATGAACAGGATGGGCGTTCGCATGTCGGCACGGCGCAGTGTGTCTACCGTCTCCATGCCATTGGAGTCACTGAGCTTGAGGTCTGAAATTATTAGCAAGGGTATTTTGGTGGCCAGATGTCCGAGCGCGTCTTTCATGTTCGCCACAGTAAATACCTTGACATCGGAAATCACGAATTCAACCAGTTCCTTGATGCCCGTGGCATACAACGGATGATCCTCGATGATTAATATGTGCGTTTCATTGATCCGGTGATCCATCTTGTGAAATGCCTTTTGTTTGTTGAGGGTTTGTTACCCATGGGGTCACCCTGAGTAATCATTTTCGCCACCCAAGCGTGGGTTGGGCATACCCTCGCTGGGTGAGAAAACCCCTTTAAAATCATAATCGCCTATTTGGGTGGGAGCTCTTTCACAGGTACACTACAAGTGTTCACGGAATCGATGGAATATGCAGCATGACAAAAACAAAAACCGGCCTGCCTGAAGAAGGCTTGGTCAGGGCGCAACGAAAAGAGCTGACTCGACAAAGCCTGTTGAACGCCGCACTGAATCTGGTGGGGCAGGGCAACAGCTTTACCGCGCTGGGCATCCGTGAAATAACGCGTGAAGCCGGTGTGGTGCCCACCGCGTTTTACCGGCATTTCCGCAACACCGATGAACTGGGCCTGGCCTTGGTGGAAACCGCCGGTATTGCATTGCGTCGCATGTTGCGCGATGCGCGTCAGTCCGGTCTTCCCCACGAAGACACCATTCGTCTGTCGGTCTCCACGTATGTGGCATACCTGCGTCAAAATCAATTGGTGTTTCGATTCATTACCACTGAACGCTCCGGTGGCTCCCGAATTCTCAGGTTCGCCATCCGCAATGAAATCAACCATTTCATGAATGAACTGGTGACAGATATTCGTGCGGTTTCAGCGTTCAACAATGTGTCCACACAAAACCTGCGCATGGTGTCTGATTTGGTGGTTACCACCATGATGGCTTGCGCCACCGACATTCTCGATATTTTGCCGGGGCAACCCCTGGTTGAAGAAGAAATGGTGGAGCGTTTGGTGCAGCAGTTGGTGGTTGTATTTTTAGGCGCCAGAGCATGGTCTGAGCGTCCGAAAGGCAGTGCGGAAAAAAAAGATTCCCCGACATGAAAAACCAGGAGACAACAATGAAATCAAACCGGAATGCAAGCAGTACACAAAAGCAGCGTTTGTACACCGCACTGGTGTTTTGTTTCACCAGCGTGTCGCTGACCGGTACGCCGGTTCAGGCGCAAACGCCGGCCAACGCGGGTGGTCCGCAGGTGTCGGTCTGCTCATGGACCCCCAACTGCGTAAGCTCCAACGGCAAGCCGGGCGAGTCTAAGTACATTGCCCCTTTAAAGGTCAGGTCGGGCGACAAAGAGCCCATGACCAGACTCAAGGCCCTCGTGGGAAAAATGGCAGGTGCCAAACTGGTGGTTGAGCAACCGTTTTTGCTGAAATATGAATTCACCACGCCCACCATGAAGTTCATCGACGACGTTCAGTTCGTCTACATTCCCACCATGAATTATGTGGAAATGCGCTCTTCTTCCCGCCTTGGAATTTCTGATTTCGGCCTCAACAGCAAGCGGCTTGAAGAAGTGCGTTCTGCATTTGAAAAATGACTTCAACCGTGCAAGAAATTCTGCAGGAAGTTTGTGATGCCAGCCGTGAAATGGTGGCGCAAGACCTGAACCGCGGCGCCAGCGGCAACCTCAGTGTGCGTTG
>JBEIKS010000216.1:0-4556 GCA_040379625.1 Burkholderiaceae bacterium | reverse complement strand
GTTGATCTGCCGTGTACGCAAAACTCATTGTATTGACCCAATTTGATCCAGAAACCCGTAATATACCGCCCATGAGAAAGTCAAACCCAAAAAAACCTGAAAATAAGCTTGAAAACGACGCTGGTTACGACGACAGCCGTCCCAGCAAGTCCTTGGTCAAGCGTCAGATGACCGCCCTGCAAAAAATCGGACAAGCCCTGGCAGACATGCCGATGGACCGTCTCAAGCGTTCGCCGGCCGGCCCTGCACTGCTTGAAGCAATCCGTGAATACCAGCGCACCCGAAGTCATGAAGGCCGTCGCAGACAGCTTCAGTTCATCGGTAAAGTGATGCGCAATGAAGATGGCGAGTTGCTTGAGAAGTGGATTGCCGGGGAAACTCTGGACCAACGTCTAGATGTAACCCGCATGCACGCAGCCGAGCAATGGCGGGACAAGCTCATTGAGCAACCCACCTTGCTTGCAGAGTTCATACGGGCCTACCCAGTGGCCTTGGACACCGATTTGCACACGCTGATACGCAACGCCAGAAATGAAAAGGAAAAAAACAAACCTCCGAAGTCTGCGCGGGAGCTGTTCAAACTGATCAAAAGCTGGGTTTCCGTCCCCGGCGACCCGGTTGCTTCAGTTGAGGGCGAAGAGGAAGACGGTCCGGACGATGGAGCGGAGGAATGAATACCGCCGAATTAAAGGTGCGGCCTGCCCGCATCGGTTTGCTTTCCATCAGCGACCGGGCAAGCGCCGGCATCTACGAAGACAAGGGGCTCCCCAGCCTTCAAACTTGGTTGAGCGAGACGCTGACATCGCCTTTCGAGGTTCATGCGTTGGTCATACCCGATGAGCAACCCGTCATAGAAGCCCAATTAAAACGACTTGTGGATGAGGTCGGATGCGATCTGGTGCTTACAACGGGTGGCACGGGCCCTGCAAAGAGAGATGTGACACCTGAAGCCACGCTGGCGGTGGCCGATCGGGAAATGCCCGGCTTTGGCGAGCAGATGCGCCAAATCAGCCTCAGCTTTGTACCCACAGCGATTTTGTCACGCCAGGTGGCGGTTATCCGTGGCAAGTGTTTGATTTTAAATTTGCCTGGGCAACCAAAGGCCATCAAGGAAACCTTGGAAGGATTGAAGCATCCGGACGGCAGCGTGCGCGTAAACGGAATTTTTGCAGCAGTGCCTTACTGCATTGATTTGCTGGAAGGGCCGTATTTTGAAACGAATCCGGATAAGGTGACTGCTTTCCGCCCGAAAAGTGCCAAAAAACCTTAAAGTCGCGAAAAATCAGAGCCCCACCCTTACCCGCAAACCGCAAAAAGACCTTGAGTCGCTGTTTTGATGGGTGTAGGTGCACCCCGCTGTGGGTTCGAATCGCTTGTCCTCTGACAGCCGAACGCCAATGAACAAGTTGCTCACACCCGTTAGCAACTTACGTTCCGCTTCAAACCTCAATCCTGTCGCCAAATGATGAAATCGGACACCGGATCTTGAAGGGCTTTGTATGAAATCCACCCGGAAATCTTCATTGGCATAATTTAACCAACTCGACCTTAGGCTTCTGGTGTTTTCAGCGGCGAGATCCCGCTCCTTGGGTTTGCCGATGTCATTTGCCAATGCTTCTGCATCGACATTCATAAAACTTGACGGACCACCTAAATCCGGCATGGAGAGGTCGGCGCTTTCACTGCGAAACCTGAAACCGGTCTTGATCCCGCGCGGAAGCTCAAACAGCTTTAAATCGTATTCTCTCGCGGTGTAAGTTGGCGATTGGCCAAAAGAAAAGTTTGAAACCTCCGGAACGGCTGCGGCGGCTTGAGCTGTGTTGCCTGCAAAAAGCAGAGTTGAAATCACGCATCCCAGTAGAAGCGACGATTTTTTTCCCCGAAAAAAAATCAGAAAATCAGTCCGCATACTGCCTCCCCAGACCATGCGACTTGCACCTTGTTACATTCAACTATAGGCGCAATCGCGGTCAGGTGAAGTGTCAATCAACACTTAAAAAGTAGTATTTTTCTGATTAACTTCCGTATGTTAGGTCGAGATATTTCAAAATGTCCTGAGACTCGTACATTGCAACGCCAGTGTTTTCGTCTATTAGGTAAGGCACCTGAACTTTCCCCGTATTTTCTTCTAGCCAAGCTCTGGTGGGTGTTGTTCCTTTAGGGCCTTTGAACAGTTTGTCTCTGAACAAAGGAGGACCAAGGTCTGTGGTTTTGCCTTTTCCTGTGTTTCGAAGGATGTAAGGCAATTCAAGCTCACACAAGCGTGCTCTGACTGGTTTTGAATAGGGGCTGCTCTCAAAACTATAAAGAATCAGAGGTTTTTGGGGCATTTTTGATGTTTTAGCTGCAAGGCCAGTAATGCCGCCGAACCGGTACATCAACGCCGACCCCACAAACAAGGATGCGAGGTCAAGTTTGCGGGGCAGTCGCTTGAATCGCTCTGGCTTGCTGGCGTAGGTCTTGATCAAGTAATTTGAAATATCAGAGGACTCGTACAGAATCGTGTTGGTATTGTCGTCAATGAGCAGCGGAAATTGCTGCTTGCCGCCAATGGCTTCCGCCTCTTGCCTGAAACGGCGCCCGCCTTTCGGGCACGGCAGTATGAGAACTTCCAGATCCAGTTCAGTCAGCACTTCCCTGACCATTCTGCAATAAGGTGACGCCTCAATGTCATACAGCTTTAGCATGCGTTCAGGTTTTGGCCCTTTGCGGTCTAAAACCATGGCACCACGCCATCCGCGTAGCGTTCCTGCTAAAAAATAGATTAAAGCGTCAGGGGTAGAACTCATTTGATTGTCTCCTATTAAAACATTGTTTTCCTAGCATCTTATCGACTTCGTTTAGACTGTGGCTACTAAGCGTTTACACCTTGCCAACCTGTTTTACCGGAGTGGATGTTCATGAAACTGATCACCGCAGATAAGTCGGTTTTGTTACTCATTGATTTTCAGCAAAAGTTGATGCCCGCGATTGATCAAGGAGAAATGATCTTAAAGTATGCGGGTGCGTTGGCCAGAAGTGCCAGGATCTTGAACATTCCCATTCACGCCACGGAACAGGCGCCTGACAGTTTAGGTCCCACCGTGGGCGGGCTGTTGCAGGGCGACGAACCGGTTCAGATAAAAACCCACTTTGGTGCCACGCTCGAGGCGGGTTTCAATCCATGGTTACCAGCGGGTCGGGATGTGGTGGTGGCTGGATGTGAAACGCATATTTGTGTGCTACAAACGGTGATTGGTTTGCTTAACCAGGGCCGGAAGGTTTTTATTGTTGATGACGCGCTTGGCGCTCGGGAAAATTACAGTAAACAGATCGCCATTGAGCGTATGGTTTTTAACGGCGCCCAGCGTGTGACCACTGAAATGGTGTTGTTTGAATGGATGCGCACCAGCAAGCATCCAAACTTCAAAGAAATCCAGTCGTTTATCAAGTGAGGTCTTGAACATGTTGGACCCCGACTTGTTGAAAGCGTATGAACAGACAAATTATTGGTGTTGCGGCATTGGGAAAAACGATGATTTCGTGTTGAATATCAACGAGCCACAGCCTGAATTGAAAGTGGTTTATGAAATATATTCCTTGAGTTGTGCTGCTTTTTTAACCGCTTGCAATCCTTATTCCAAGGTTTTGAGCGATCAGGAAAACGAGCGCCTTCAGAACCAACTGATAAAAAAACTGGAATCCAAAGGCTTTAGCTGTTTGGCTGGTGAGGGGCGAGCAAGCAGCGGCGTTTGGAAGTCGGAACCCTCGGTGCTTGTACCCGGCCTGAGTCAGGAGGACGCATGTTCTTTCGGCCGGGAATTTCAGCAAAATGCAATTGTCTGGGTTGGCCCCGACTGCATTCCAAAACTGCTGGTGCTTGTCTGAGTTGGCGCTATTGCCCCGAGACACCTTCCGTACCCGGCTTGAACCGGAAAATTGAGTAAGGACCCTGCGCTGCCATGTGCGCTTTTGACTGCAGCATTTGATCCGGAATGGCGGAATCTGCTACGTACAGATAGCCCTGCGGTCCGAATGACAAGGCGTCAGCCCAGCGGATTTTTTTCTGATCTTGAATAACGGTGTTCAAGGTGCCGTCTGGGGTCATTTTCATGACACTGCCATGCTCAACATCGGTAAGGAATACATTGCCTTCTTTGTCCATCGACAACCCGTCGTTGAGCGGTTTTTTCCCCAATGCTTTTACAAAGCTTTCCGCCTGAGCACCTTTGTTTTCTCTGAGCTTGCTTGTTGGTACAGAAAACAGGGTGTCGTGAGACATGGCACCATAAACAAGTGTTTGATCGTCTTTGGAAATGGCAATGCCGTCTACGCCAGGCTTAAGCACAATCAGCCCCCCTAAAAAGCGCATGGGTTTGGTGGACGTTCTGATCAGCCAGTTTTGCGGGGTGACTGAGGGATGTTTATCGAGCACACGCCAGGATTCAAGGGTCTTGAGGTTCAACACCACCAGTCCGGGGCGTTGGTTTAGAAAGCCGACGTCTGCCAGATAGGCAAACTCCCCTTTTGAATCTACTTGCAGGTCTTGCAGCATGGCACCCAGCGGCGCCGATTCT
>JBEIKS010000215.1:0-4571 GCA_040379625.1 Burkholderiaceae bacterium | reverse complement strand
TTAATCTCTGCAAAATTTTACTCTCGACGGAATTGCGGTTCTATTCGATTAAAATAAAACCACCATCGTGAGCACTAACTTAATCCACCATCGCTGGTGAACCAAGCGTCTACTTCATTACCTAGACACTTGATTGCTAGCGCTCACACTTATCGGCTGTTAATTGTTAAAGAACTTTGTAAAACCTCAGGCGCGCTGTCGGCCCAAGACAAAATACTTTCCCTGCTAAAAACACATCTAAATACTTGATTTATTTGCTGTTTTGCCGCTTCGTTTTTTACGTCGCTGCAGCAGAGAAACGAGATTATGCACATCGTTTTTGAAGCCGTCAAATTGAAACGCTCGAAAACCGGCAAAAAACGGATGAAATCTGCAAAACCTCAGGGGGAAGAATCACGTAAGGCTATGAATAGAATGAGTTTCGTTGAAAGATAATTTATTTTTCAGACTTGAAAAAAAACACGCAAAGAAAACAGGCCCTGACGATTCAGGGCCGCCGGTTTATGCGCGTGCGCCACGGGAAGGCAGTGGCGTTTCAATTTTGACTGGCGAAGCCACAGAGGCGTGATTGGATTCCAACCAACGCTTGATGCGGTTTGCGTCGCCAAGGCGAGAGGCCTTCCCCATGGAGTCAAGCAAAACGATTGCCAGACGACGTCCCTCAATTTTTACATTCATTACCAGACAACGACCCGCTTCAGAGATAAACCCTGTTTTTGAGACCCCGATGTCCCAGTCGTTGCTTTTAACCAGTGCATTGGTGTTTCTAAACTGCATGGGCTTGCCTTTGAATGCCACAACGTGATCTGGACTGGTTGATAGCTCCCGGATCAGGGGTTTGTCGTAGGCTGCTTTCAGCAGCCTGGACAGGTCGGGGGCGGAAGACACATTGGAACTGGACAAGCCGGTGGGCTCGACAAATCTGCTGTCGCTCATTCCCAGCGCACTGGCCTTGCTGTTCATTGCATTGACAAACGTCTGCACCCCTCCGTTGTAATGACGCCCAAGCGCATTGGCAGCACGGTTTTCCGAGGACATCAGTGCAAGATGAAGCGCATCACGCCGGGACAAGGTGTAACCGACACGCAAACGTGAGGTGCTGTGCTTTTCAGTATCAACGTCTTCCTCCGTAATGGTGAGCATTTCGTTCATGTCCTGCCCTGCTTCAGTGATGACGAGGGCGGTCATTAATTTGGTAATGGAAGCAATGGGAAGCACTGCAGATGAATTTTTGGAGAAGAGAACCTCTTTGGTGTCCAGATCCTCAACGTGAGCAACCGCGGACTTGAGTGACAGAGGATCGTTGGTTTTGTGTAAACCTGTCAATTGCCCCAACGAGGCCGGGGCGGGAGCCGCGTCAGCGCGCCTTACCACAGCAGGCACCACAGAACGACTGGACAAACGATCTACTACAGGCTTGGCTTTTTGCGGCTTGGCGGCTGGAGCCGCTTTGTTGGCCGCAGCCTTCTTTTTCTTCGCAGAAACCTTGACCACATCGGCGTGACTGGCCGGAAGTGCAAAAGAGGCCTGAGCAACCAGGGAAAGCATCAAGCCTACAGACATAACAATGGCATTAAGTTGTTTCATTTTTTTATCCGTATCAGCGCAAAGGGGGTCCTTGGAACAGTTACCCCCTCGAATTAAGGGGAATTGTACTGATCCACCCTCGGAATTACAACTCCAATCTAAGAAGTTACTTTAAGTGATTTTAAGATACGAAAGCCGAACGTAAGGCATGTAATGCGGCCTCTATTCGTTCTACAGGAATAATGGTGAGCCCTTCAATCGCTTGTTTGGGTGCGTTGGCAGCCGGAATGATGGCTGTGGAGAAGCCTAGCTTGGCTGCTTCCTTTAAGCGCTCTTGACCGCGGGGAGCGGGTCGCACCTCTCCTGAGAGACCGATTTCTCCGAAAGCCACCAATCCTTTGGGCAAGGGGCGGTTCTTCAATGAGGACACCATAGCCAACACAATGGCGAGGTCGGCTGCGGGTTCTGTGATGCGAACCCCCCCTACTGCGTTGACAAAAACATCTTGGTCGAAGAAGGCCAGGCCGGCATGCCTATGCAACACTGCCAGCAACATGGCCAAGCGATTTTGTTCAAGACCAACAGTCAAACGACGAGAGGTTGGCACATGGCTGGTATCCACCAACGCCTGCACCTCAACCAGCAGGGGCCGCGTGCCTTCTTGGGTCACCATGATGCAGGAGCCGGCGACCGGTTGGCCATGTTGGGACAAAAACAGCGCCGACGGATTTGAAACACCTTTTAGCCCGCGGTCTGTCATACCGAAAACACCGAGCTCGTTGACTGCGCCGAACCGATTTTTTATGGCTCGAACCAACCGGAAGGAGGAATGACTGTCGCCTTCGAAGTACAGTACCGTATCGACGATGTGTTCAAGAACCCGCGGCCCCGCCAAAGTCCCCTCTTTGGTCACATGGCCGACGAGAATCATGGCCACACCGTTTGCCTTGGCCACACGGGTAAGCTGGGCTGCGCATTCCCTGACTTGGGACACTGACCCCGGCGCTGAGTTTTGTTGCGCTGTGTAGAGGGTCTGAATGGAATCAATGACTACAACGGCTGGCTGATGCTTCTGCACCACATCAATAATGATTTCAAGCTGTATTTCGGTGAGCACGGGCATGGGTGAGTTTTCCATGCCAAGTCTCTGAGCGCGCAGCGCGATTTGGCCGGCAGACTCCTCTCCACTGACATAAAGCACTTTTTGCTGCTTACATTGCAAACCCAGAGACTGGAGCAACAAGGTGCTTTTACCAATGCCCGGGTCGCCGCCCAACAGAACCACCATACCGGGCACCAAGCCTCCGCCTAGAACCCGGTCGAATTCGGAAACACAGGTACCGAACCTGGGCTGCTCTTCTGCCTGAATACTGGAAAGCGCCTGTATGTCTGACCGTGGGGCCAGACTGGCAAAGCGGGCAGTTTTAGAGGTGGTGTCCTCAGGGATGGTTTCCACCAAGGTATTCCATGCCTGACAACCCACACACTGGCCCTGCCACTTGTTACTGTGTGAACCACATTCCGTGCAAGTGTATTGAATTTTGAGTTTGGACATTTTTAATTTTCGGCAATACCGAAACGGACACGGGGCGCAACAGCACAAAGCAATTCATAACCGATGGTGCCGCAGGCGGTTGCAACTTCGTCGACGCCGAGATGCTCATCACCGAACAAAACCACCTCCGAGCCGACTTCGGCCTCCGGCACTGCAGTCAGATCAATGGTGATCATATCCATGGACACCCTGCCGGCGATGTGTGTACGAACACCGTTTACTAGAACCGGGGTGCCGTCAGGTGCGTGCCTTGGGTAACCATCTGCGTAGCCGCAGGCAGCAATGCCGATTCTCATGGGCTTATCGGCCAAAAACCGGCTTCCGTAACCTATGCACTCGCCTTTTTGCAATTTCTGAATTGAGATAAGGCGAGTTGTCAGACGCATGACTGGTTTCAGCCCTTCTTGTTGTGCACTGACGGCTGAGGTGGAAGAACCATAGGCAGCGATTCCTATGCGTTGAATATTGCCCGCATCAGACTCGTGGTAAAGCGCGCCTGCGGAATTGGCAAGACTGGTTGTGAAATCGCAACTTTTCAGGCCCACAGCGCTTGCTTTCTGCCGTATGTCCGCCGCCATCTGCTTAAGGACAGCGGCTTGCTGCGCTGCTGTGGGGCCTTGAGGCGGAATAACGTCGGAATTGGCGAAGTGAGTCATGAGAACAACGGGGCCGATAAATTCTTGATGACGCAAGGTCATCAACTCCAGCATTACTGCGGCGCCTCGCTCAGGTGTGTATCCAAGGCGGTTCATGCCGGTGTTGATTTTGACAAACACGCGGGAGTCCTGAAGGGGTGCGCTCATCGATAAGAATCGTTTGAGTTGCAAGAACTGCTCGTCGTTGTGCAACGTGAAATCGAGTTTAAGATTGGCAATTGCGGCGTAGTCGGAAAACTCAAATGCACCCTCCAGCAAAAGAATGGACCTGTACCAACCCATCACCCTGAGCAAACCAGCCTCTGCCAAATCGAGCAATGCGATGCTGTCTGCCTCTCCGAGCGCTGGATAAACCAGTTCAAGGCGATGGCCGTAGGCGTTTGCCTTTACAACCGCCATCAACTCAGTATCAGGAGAAATTCGATCTCTAACATGCTTCAGATTTGAGCTGAGATTCTGAAGATCAAGGGTGGCAGTAATGGGTCTTGGCATAAAACAATCGTAAAAGGGTTAATCAATAACAAGTAGCACACAGGTTGAATGTGTTATAAAGCGAACACTTATTTGTTTCAAATAACGCGCAGACAAGTCGTTCGCTGTTTAAAACAGGATTGTGCCTGATGAAGCCGGGGTTTTATACCATAATGGCAGCGCAGTTTTTTTCTTCGCTCGCTGACAATGCATTGTTAATAGCCGCAATCGCTTTGCTTTTGCAAATAGACGCTCCTCAATGGATGACGCCTTTGTTGAAGCTGTTTTTTGTGGTGTCTTACGTACTTTTGGCCCCTTATGTGGGGCCATTCGCAGATTCAATGCCAAAAGGTCGGGTGATG
>JBEIKS010000214.1:0-4593 GCA_040379625.1 Burkholderiaceae bacterium | reverse complement strand
GGTCGTCCACCACGGAAAGTTGATCGCGCTGGTTACCAAAACGCAGCATCTTTTTGTAGAAGTTGTCGCCGTGCCGGGCAAATACCCAGCCGGTGCGAAGCACCACGGCATCACCGCCAACTTGTGCGATGAAGGTTTCGCCCAGTGCCTTGCTGCGGCCGTAGCTGCTTTGCGGTGCAATTGCGTCGGTTTCCACGTAGGGTCGCTGACTGTTGCCGTCAAACACGTAATCGGTGCTGTAGTGAACCAGCAGGCAGCCCTGGGCTTTGCACAGTTCGGCCAGAATACCCACGCTGTGACCGTTTACCTGAGTGGCCAAGGGTTCTTCATCCTCGGCTTTTTCAACGTTGGTGTAGGCCGCGGCGTTGATCAGGAGTGTGGGTTTGAAGCTGCGAACAGCGTCTGCAAGCGCGTCTGGTTTGCCAATGTCGAGCCGGTCCCGCCCCAGGCATAAAAATTCGCTGACTTGGTCCGCGGGTTTGCGTTCAAGTTGTTCGGCGCAGGCATGCCCGACCTGCCCGTTGGCACCGAGCACCAAAATGCGCTGCTTCATGCCTGACCTGCAACCCGTTGGGCATATTGGGCTTCCAGCCAGTCTTTGAAACCTTTGTCTTTGACCTTGCTGACCCACTCGCCGTTGGCCAAATACCAGGCAATGGTTTTTTTCAAGCCGCTGTCGAAGGTTTCCAGGGGTTTCCAGCCGAGCTCGCGGGTGGTTTTTTCGGGGCTGATGGCATAGCGGCGGTCGTGGCCGGGGCGGTCTTTCACAAACTTGATTTGTGTTTTGTAAGACAAACCGTCTGCTCTGGGTTGCAGTTCATCGAGGGTGTTGCACAAGGTGTGCACCACGTTCAGGTTGTGCGTTTCTCCGAAGCCGCCGATGTTGTAGCGCTCGCCCACGGTGCCTTTTTTCAGGACCGCTGCAATGCCGGCCACATGGTCATCCACGTAGATCCAGTCGCGAACCTGCATGCCATCGCCGTAAATCGGCAGGTCGCCACCCGCCAGCGCTTGAGTAATCATCAAGGGAATCAGTTTTTCCGGAAACTGGTAGGGGCCGTAGTTGTTGCCGCAATGGGTGCTGACCACAGGAATGCCGTAAGTTTCGTGCCATGCCCTCACCAAGTGGTCTGCCGCTGCCTTGCTGGCAGCATACGGGCTGTTGGGTGCATACGGCGTGTTTTCCGTGAATGGCGGGTCTGTGGGCGTGAGCGTGCCATAGACTTCATCGGTGGAGACTTGCAGGTAGCGGAAGTCGCGCTGTGCGTCTGCGTTCAGTCCATTCCAGTAGGCACGCACGCATTCCAGCAAGCGCATGGTGCCCACCACGTTGGTTTGTATGAAGGTTTCAGGCCCTAAAATGGAACGGTCTACGTGGCTTTCCGCCGCAAAATTCAGCACCGCCTTGGGTCTGTATGTGTTCAGCAGTTCTGTGACTTTCGCCTGATCGCAGATGTCGCCCTGCACAAACACATGTTTCTCGTGTGAAATAACCGGAAGCAGGGTGGATAGATGGCCGGCGTAGGTCAGGGCATCCAGAGACACCAGGGTTGCGCTTTCTTGCCCAACCCACTTGCGTGCAAATGCAGAGCCTATGAAGCCTGCAGTTCCAGTCACCAAAATGGTGTCTGTAAAGTTGTTTTTGTCCATGTGTCTTTTGCCTGAGGGCGTTATTCTGCTTGCATTATAAGTGGGTGCGAATTTTAAGTGCTTAAAAACAGTTGTCATGGCACTAGGGAAAACCACCGTTGTCCGGCACGCTGCTTTTGAGAAATACTGGTTTCAGTTAAAAGTGGAGTGGCTTGCAATGCCGGAAATCCGTGAGACCCATGTTGTCTGGCTTGAGAAAGACAGTTTTCGCGTAGCAATACCGCGCCCTGCCGCTGCGCATGTCTGGACAGAATACAACCACACCCCGCCTGAGACCCTGCTGCAGCGCATCGGGCCCGCCAGTATTCTTATCGTGAACAAGTGCAGGATCGGGCCTGCTGAGCTGGATGCCTGCCCCCACCTTGAAATGATTGCCATCGCGGCCACCGGCACCGACAACGTTGATCTCAATGCGTGTGAAGCCCGTGGCATCACAGTGAAGAATGTAGTGAACTATGGCGCCCATGCGGTGGCTGAACACGTCATGGCCAGTTTGCTCACCTTGACGCGCCACACCCGTGAGTGGAGCAAGCTTGCCCACGACGGCACTTGGAGCGAATCCCGTTTCTTCTGCCTGCACACGCATGCCATGCGCAGCCTTTCCAGCCAGACATTGGGCATTCTGGGGTCGGGTGCCATTGGCCAGCAATTGGCGTTGTTTGCACAGGCATTCGGCATGTCAGTCATTCGTCTGGAACGTCAGGGCGCCAAGCAAATCAGGCCGGGTTATGTGCCCTTCGAGCAGGGTTTGAAAACCGTGGATGCCTTAAGCCTTCACTGCCCCTTGAACCCTGAAACCCGAGGCCTTATCAACCGCAAAACACTGGCCTTGATGAAGCCCGATGCCATTGTGCTCAACACAGCCCGAGGCGGCCTGGTTGTTTTTGAAGATCTGCTGGAGGCCTTGGAAGCAGGGCGTTTGGGCGGTGCAGCCATTGATGTGCTTGATGTTGAGCCGCCACCGAAAAATCACCTCATGGTGAGGGCGTCGCACCCCCGTTTATTGCTCACCCCACATGTTGCTTGGGCAACCGTGGAGGCTCAAACGACGCTGGCTGGGCGGGTGAAGCAGAATATTGATGCATTTTTGAGCGCAAGACCTAAATAAGTTCAGTCTGCAAGCGTACAATGCTGGTATGACGAAACAAGAAACAACAGTTGCGCCTGAGAGCGCTCCCCTCCCATTGTTCACCGAACTCGGTTTGCACGCTGATATTCTTAAAGCCGTGACCGAAGGCGGCTACAACACTCCCACCCCCATTCAAGCCAAAGCCATTCCCGTGGCGCTGTCTGGCAAAGATCTCATGGGGGCTGCTCAAACCGGTACCGGAAAAACCGCTGGTTTCTCTCTGCCCATATTGCAGCAGTTGATGGTGCACGCCAACAGCAGTGCATCGCCTGCCCGCCATCCGGTGCGAGCCCTCATACTGACACCCACCCGCGAACTTGCAGACCAGGTGGCTGAAAACGTCTGTCGTTATGCAAAATACACCCCCCTGCGCAGCGCAGTGGTGTTCGGTGGTGTTGATATCCACCCCCAGACGGCTGAATTGAGAAAGGGCGTTGAGGTTCTGATCGCAACCCCCGGACGTTTGCTTGACCACGTACAGCAAAAAAGCGTGAACCTGTCGCAGGTTCAGATTTTTGTGCTGGATGAAGCCGACCGCATGCTGGACATGGGTTTTCTGCCAGACTTGCAGAGAATCATTAACCTGTTGCCCAAAGGGCGTCAGAACATGATGTTCTCGGCCACATTTTCCGGAGAAATCCAGAAACTGGCCCGCAGCTTCATGGACAAACCCGAACTCATTGAAGTGGCCAGACGCAACGCCACTTCAGAAAACATCAAGCAGGTGCTCTACAGCCTGGGCAGCATAGACGACAAGCGCGCAGCCACGGCTCACCTCATCAAAACGCACCAGATGCGTCAGGTCATCGTTTTTTCCAACACCAAGATTGGTGCCGGCCGCTTGGCGCGCCAACTGGAAAAAGACGGTATTGCCTCCGCAGCCATTCACGGTGATAAAACCCAGGGCGACCGCATGAAAGCCCTTGAGGCGTTCAAAGCGGGTGAAATCGTTGCTTTGGTGGCCACCGATGTGGCTGCTCGGGGTCTGGACATTGCAGACCTGCCTTGCGTCATTAACTTCGACCTGCCGCATTCCCCTGAAGATTATGTGCACCGCATTGGCCGTACCGGCCGCGCAGGCGCCACAGGCGTGGCCTATTCATTGGCCGCCCCGGGCGACGAGCGTTATTTGGGCGACATAGAAAAACTGATCAAAACCAAGGTTGAACGGGGTGTTCTCACCGACTTCGTGCCACATGCGCGCGAGCAGTCGGAATCCCGCTCTGCGGAACGCCGCCCACGTGGCGAGTCTTCGGAAGATGGGCGCAGAAGCCGCCCGTCCGCCGACACGCCGCGGCCACCGCGTGAGCAGCGCGACGAAAGCGCACCACGTCGTCCGCGTTCACAGCGCAACGAGCCCACAGAGCTCAGGTTTGACGCTGAGTTTGAACGTTTGCGCTCGCGGGTGTCTGCCGGTGCTGTTCGAGACGACCTGTTTTCCAAACCCTACCAAGAAAAGGCACAGTCTGGTGCTTCCAGAGAAGAGGCGTCTCAAGCGGCGCAAGCCAGTCAATCATTGGGTGGCAGTGGTCGTCCCAAGGCGCCTGTGGCGGCTTTGCTGGGTGGCTTGAAAGCCCGTACGCCGCGGTAATTTGCCCACAGTGGCAGGGCTTCGGTCAGCCACTGCCCGGGTGTTTCCGCCGCAATTTCCCGTAATCCAAACACCTTGAAGGCCCGGTTCATTTCTGCGACCGGGCATGTTAAGTCAAGCGCAGTGGCCCCCGACTGTTTAGAAAGCTTTTCTCCGTGTTCATTCAACACCAAGGGAAGGTGCCAGTAGCCGGGTGCTTTTGCCTGCAGCGCATTGAACAGCG